>JALZOS010000035.1 GCA_030913755.1 Thermoproteota archaeon
CTATGGCTAGCTTGAATACCTGCATAAAGTGTCACAATGTCTATGACTTGAATGACACATCGATGGAACAGAAACTCATAGACGAGAGGTTCTGTCCTAGGTGCTGGAAAAAATACATAGACGTAGAGTAACTAGAACTTTACGCAGACTTGTATTATATCGAATTCACTAGTTTGCTAATAATGGGAATAATAAATGGCGTGGCAAGAGGGAGACTAAGTCTTTTTTCACAGAGTAAATAGGAGCGAAAAAGAAAGGGAATTATCCCCATATTTGACGACAGTCTATCCAATAGTACCATTTTGTGATAGCATAATAGTTTCCCCAAAGGTTTTGCCATTATCATCACTCACTCTCATCACTGGTACATCACTTGTGTCATTCGTCTCCCACCACGTAACAACCACATTATCTGCATCTGAGTCTATTTCTACTCTTGTAGATTCTGCATCAGTTGTATTGCTCAAGTTGATTTTATCTCCAAAAGTTTGTCCCTTGTCAGTAGAGGCCCTGAATAACACTTCATCGTTTCCTGTCTTGTTAGTCCACCATGTTACATAGACATTGTCACCTGTAATTGCAGTAGGGGCTTCCCGGGGATTGTCCAGAGGGTCTTTCGCAGCATTCGCAGTCTGCGGTAGGAGTATTAGATTTGCTCCAAGTGTTGTTACAAGAGTTATCCCTATGATAACTCCTAAAATGATTTTTATATCATTCATTAGCCACTTTTGAAACTATCAATTATAAAAGTAAGGCTGCCTTCAGAAGGGAAAAATTGGATAAATTATGACAAACAAAAACATAAGAACCTGTACAGAGGTAGACTGCTGAATGAATACTGAAGAACGGGATATTATTCTAGGGACTATTGGGCAACTATGTAAATTTATTGATATGATGGACGAAACAGAAAATTCATTTGATGAAACAGAATATAGACTTATGAAAATATTAGGTTCCGTTGCAAAGAGAGTAACCAGTAGGACAAGATTAATTGCACAAAATGAGGTCACAAAGGAGTCGATAAGCAAATGAACATGTATCTAGACTTTATTATTATTCTTGTAATGGGTACTATCTCAGTTTTGGGAGCTTGGGTGGGCTTTTATCTAGCTAGAGACTTGGATAACTATTCGAGTCTAACTAAGCGTAACTTCGGCATATAATTTGTTTGAAAAATAGAGTAAAGAACCAATTGATAATTTGTTGGTTCTGCTGCACTAAACCGTACAATATAGTGGTCAAGATTAGATTGATTTACTCCTAAAATAATTTTAAATGGTGATGTTTCTTGTGGTCTTAGAGATTGATAAAAAACTGTATTAAAAAAAGTTGAGCTAGCTTCTACACCTAAGATTATTCTTATTGTCATATGATTCCACAGCTATTTGGATATATTCCCATGTTTTATTACTTATATTCTTCACAATACCTATGACATAATTTTCCTTTCCGAACGTTGACGAATTACTTTGTACAATTGACATATTACTAACTGCAAAATTATCACTTTCATAAGTCCCTTTTGGAATGCCATAAGCATTTGGAATTAGAAATAATAAAAAGAATCCTATAATTACAGGCTTAAAGTTTATCATATTTGTCGGTATAATTAGTGTTATAGGAGTCTATATGGGTTGGCATATAGAAAATAAAAATACAAATACGAGTGATAAACAACAACAGGAAGAAACAATAACCAAGCCTCCTTCAAGTGAATTCTATAACTAACTAAATTCTCATAATAACATCTACATGAAATTATTATTACTCAGTTATACTACCTAAACCTCAATGCTTCTGTCTCTCCACCATTTCCCTTTACTATTACCTTTTCAAAATTCAAGTCTTTTGGGTCTGGTGTAATCATTACGGAGGAGAAGGGACCCATCGTTCCCATGCTGTGGATTTTTCCTTTGTCGCCGAATTGTACAGTTACATCGTTTAGTGTATCAAATTTGTTATTTGAAATCCTTACGCTGATCGTCTGTAACGCTCCCATTGCTTCATTCTGTTCTCTGATTTCTATATTCAATCCTGACCTCGTTATAAACACAGATAAAACAACTATTCCTACCACGATAAACCCTCCCAAAATTACGAATTTAGCGATTCTAGCATAATTCCTTCTACTTCTGCCTATCCACCCGCCTCCTCCTCCGGCAAATTGCCCCGATCCATCATCCCATCTTCCCATCGACACCTAACCTTGTACTTATTACTGTCTACGTTACGACAACTTATAAGAATTCTCACTTCTCATCTATGAACCGTATGCTTTCGTCATAACAAAACGCTAAATTAGGGAATATAACTCGAACTTGATAAGATATCAACGCATTATAGCGGTTTTTATGGAAAGTAGGGCGAATCGTGATTGGAGCTACATTGTTTTCCATACCGACGATAATTGTGATAATCAGCCCACATGCATCAGCAATTATTGGCTTCAGTCTGTATAGACTATCCTATCTTCCATTTCCATATCATGAGTCTTACTCAATTCTACGGAATAACTATTGTCGAGTGTGCGAAGATATCGCGATGTTATATCGAGTTGCGTTGTCTGACATTGGCGACGAATCTATATTTAATCTTGGTTGGTCATTTATATACATCTCCCTGGATTGGTAACCTTTGGATTTCTTAAAATGGCCCAATTCATACGGAATTTAGGCAATGCGATTACGAACAAGCAAGCATATGCACCGTCCAAATCATTTTCTTGAATACTGTTGTCTAATGATTAATCAGGAAGAAGCTAATTAATATTTAGGTATAACATTGAACTGCAAGGAGACGGGATGACGGTAAGGCAAAAGACAGCATGCATATTTTCTGGGGATATCAAAAAAAACAGACTAATTTTCATCATATTATCTCTCGTACTCTCAGCAATTACCCATTTATGGAACCCAGTAGGATTTCCAGACCTATTTTATGATGAGGGTGTGTACATTGGAAGGGCTTTGCATTTCTTGCAATCGAACAATCCTCAAGAAGGATATTTTCATGGCCACCCGGTTTTCGGTCAGGTTTTTCTTGGAATGCTCCTTAAATTGACTGAATTTACAGACACCACGCATTACTACCATAGTAAAACTGATACTAATAACAATAACAGTAATAATAATCTTGATGACTCGGTTGAATCAATAAAACACCTTTATCTACTCCCCAGAATTTGGATGGGGATTCTGTCCGTACTTGACACGCTCTTGGTTTATAAGATATGTGAGACTCGATATAACTGCAGAGTTGCAGCATTAGCAGCAATTCTCTTCGCCGTGATGCCAATCACTTGGTTTACTAGACGTGTACTGCTTGATTCCATTTTGCTGCCATTCTTCCTGGCTTCAGTATTTTTCGCGATATTCTCAAAGACTCTAGAGCAACAAAACCACAAATATGTAGTTGTTCTTCTATCTGGTATTTTTTTGGGATTATCAATATTTATTAAGATTTCTACGGTTGTAATGATTCCAATGGTCTGTTACTTGGTATATTATTATTCTATATCTAAATCTAAAGCCGGGTTTAGGACTGGAAGGAGAAACCTGGTACTCCTTTGGTTTATTCCGCTAATCGCTATTCCATCATTGTGGCCAATTCAAAGCTTTGTCGACAATCAGTTTGATCAATGGGTTTCCGATGTTTGGCTTCAGAGCACTCGAGCTACGGAAGGCATTATTGCCATATTTCAGAGTTTTATGATTGTCGATCCGGTGTTCATGTTACTTGGGTTTTTGGGCATAGTATATACTATATTAAAGAAGGAGTATTTCATTATGCTGTGGATTTTGCCGTTCGCGTGTTTTTCGTCAGTATTTTACACTCAGTATTTCCATGTGATTCCTGTAATACCGGCCTGGTGCATAGCCGCAGGTTTACTCATTGACAGAACAATGTCAATAATAAGGAATTTGGCTAAACAGCTTGTTGTACAAGCAATAACTTTTACATCTATAATATTATTTGGATTAATCAGTACTTTGATGATAATATCAGCAGACTTATCGTCCAGCCAATTTGAAACGGCTGTATATGCCTTTAAATATGCAATAGCAAATTCGGGCGGAAAAAATGATACAACTATAATCGCAAGTCCGGTATATACTTCGATGTATACATACGTTTTTCATGCACCCCATGCTATGGATTACTTATCTACCAAGTTCTACCAAATTTTAACTAAAAACATCATTTTAATATCGGACCCTCATTATCTGAACGATATTCAAACAAGTATGATGTCAGATGATTTGAACCGCATAAATGCGAATATTAGCTCAAGAATGCTTAAAACATTTTACGGAAACGTGTTGCGCTATGATATTGACGCCTATCCCTACGGTTCCATGCGCTTCAACTATGAAGGTAGCATAGTAACAATCAACCAATCGACAATATATTTGAGACCGGATTAGAAAACCCATAGATGCTATCACTTAGTAAAGATTAGCATCATTAAGCAATCATGTAGAATTGTGAGGCTGTAGGTCCTCAATGAAGGAGATTCTTCAAAAGTAGAAAGAATGTATTATTTACTATATCAAGACTACTCTAATTACCTTGGTCCGAGTTACCTTTGTGCTATGGCCCCAATTGTGTCCATCATCGAGCAAGTTTCGGTCGACAATCATGAATTCACACAAATAAAGATTGACTTCCAATTAATGTCAAATCTATCCCTAACACCACCCTTCCCATATGGATAGATAACAAATCAGAAAAACTCGTGTTCTGAAAATTTATTACATACGTTAGTATGATGTGATCTGACAACCCTTTATGAATTCGATCTACGCTAATAAATATTTTATAATCCCCACATTTCAACTGACAAAAATGAAATACTAGATGGATCTTCTGTTTCGGTAACTACTATTAGTCATGATTTGAATTTAATTGAAGATGATCATGATAACAAAGTTAACCGATTTACTTTTAGACTACCCCACGAGCTGCCTAAAATTGCTTCTATGGATATGAATATCGAATAAAGAAATAATATAAACTACTCATCATTTGGTCACAAGACTATTATAGTTAGAGACAACTTACTATTATCATATTTTGTCAGAACTAAGAGAAATAAAGAGTGTCTTTCTGGGATTACGTACTCTGTACCAAACATATTTTCCTAAAGTAGACCCAGCCCTCGTT
>JALZOS010000064.1 GCA_030913755.1 Thermoproteota archaeon
CCATTAGGGAAGTCTTTTGTATTTACGGTAACGTATACCGGACCATCAACCATCGACTTATGAAGATCTGACAGAGATTTGCCTTTTAATTGTCCTTGAAGATCACCGGCTGTTACACCACCAGTACACAGTGTTCCTTCCATCTCCCCGCTTCGAGTTACACTCATTATATTAACGTCATCGCTTTTAACTTCTTTCGCCTCTTCCAATAAATCTAATACCATAGTTCCATTTTAATTCTCGTTACCATGGTAAAGATAAACACCTGTTATATTGTCAATATTATCTACATTAACATTGTATACAAGCCTACTCATATCCTCTTGGAATTTCAGACCGACGAAACCACGAGCATTTGTATTATTAGTCGGTATTTGCTGATCTCCATCAAGAACAGTCCAATATCGGTACACACTTTCTGCAAATACCACTGGGTTTGCATAAATTAACTCACAGCAACGCAATCGACGCGACAGTTAACAGACATATCAAATTGCGCATAGCAATTTTCAATTCTCTTTTATTTAAGGTAATACTAAAGGTCCTTCTATAAAGATGCGTTGATTTTCAAATAATTAAAACAATTGAATAAGTTACCTCGGGCTATGTTTGATATATCTGACTAGTTGATAACCTGCGTGCAGATCTTTGTGCAATTCTTTATCTCTTGTCGTCCACTAACTGGGGCTTTTTTGATTTGGAAGCACAGTAGTTGCGGCCTGACCTTCCCGCATGCCCATAAGTACGGTTAGAGTGGCAGCGGTTGCTATATGGTCTTGAAGGAAGAAGAAGGGAGGGTATCATAACGAAAAAATTATTACTCTAGCCTGGTACAGGTAAAAATGTTTTAATAGCATCCTCACCCACACATCTTGGCCTATGAATCAAATATCGCTAGTGATGTTAAAGTTTCCAAGCTAGAAGGATACAAAGGATTCCTACCGTTTCGCACAAATTTGTTCCTCCTTTATAAAGCCAAGCCAATCCTGCATTCCTATATCAGGATGGTAAAATCAGTGATGCCCAATTGACGCCTATGCAAGACCATTCGACAAGCAACCACATCAAGACGAATTAGGTTGTCAGAGCTTCGTCAGTAAGGTGTAATATGAACCGAAAGAACTGCCCTAGCAGAGTTTGGTGTTAGAAAGCTTTTAGAACAATGAAATTCCACTGGGTTTATCAGATACAAAAATTCCAAGTTACTATCAAAAAAGACGACAGCTAATCAAATAACAGAGACTGAAGTAGAATTATTCCTAAAGACATTGCAAGGCGTTACTCCATATCCAAAGGTCAGAGATCTAAATAAAATATTTAAGAATAAATTGAGCCCGCTCAAGGTAAATATTATTTTACGTTATCTTGAAAGGGCCAAAACAGTGGAGATAGATCTCGATGGAAACGTGATATGGATACGAGGATCCGAGAATAACCAGGTAACCTTTTCAGATACGGCTAGCTTTTCGTCTGAATTTATAGAATACATTAAGACCAATAAGATTGATCTGTCTGTAAAGCATTAGCCAGGTTGCTCTTCAAAAATCATAACAATTAAGAAACCGCGACGAATCAAATAACCTATGAAAGAACAAAGTATAGTCTACGTCAAACATAATAAAGCCCGATTCATTTTAGGAAAAAGGACAGAGGGTTTACGTATTCTCCAAGAATTCTTTACTGAAAATCATAACGATATTAAGGGCCTTAGTGGTTATATAATCATAAAAAGTGAAGAAGATGCCCAAGAAGCCATAGCTCTGACATTTCTGGAAATCCAAAGAGGACATGGATTCGTACCACAGCTTAAAGAACATGTTTTTTGCTAAAATTACGGAGAAAATCAAACCGTTTTTTGAACAACTACCGGTAAGATCCAATCATCATTTGGTTGATATGAAAACCATGTGAACCGTAGCAATGCTGCACTAATTAGCCTACTGAAAATAAAATAAACTTCATTTTACTGAAATGTCAAATTCTTCTATAATGTGCCACATTCTTTATATTTCATTCAGCAAATACGCCTCATACAAATCCTAATTTGTATATCTGTAGATATGCATGCATCTTTCAATAAAAGTAAAAAATGCAAATCACGACGTGAATTTTTTTACTCCAACGAAAAAATAAACTAGCACCTCTATTTTTTTGACAATGTCGTCCAAGAACATTGTATACATTGGGGAATTTGACAAATACGACAATTCGGGTAAAACAATGTGCCGAAATACTGGATGTAACAACCTAATTAGACCTCCTTTCAGAAAATATTGCTCAAAAAAATGTAATAACGAATTTGAAAGATGGTACTATCATAATTTCTATTGGGATAGAGTAAGATCAGATATCTTCAAGCGTGACGATTATACATGTCAACTTTGTAAAATCAAATATGAATACCGGTATCGAAGAAAATTCGCTAGATCCAAGATATTAGAATGTGATCATATCATTCCAAAATCACGTTATAAACTACTAGGATATAAATTCGATACTCTGGAAGAAAAGGTTAAAACGATAACGGAATTGTTTCACAATCATAGCAATTTAAGAACACTTTGCAAAGAATGTCACATGAAAGTTACAATACAATATTTGAAACAAAAGCATAATCCAATTTTGAATTGAATTTCTACAAATTCGGAAGTCAAATGAGGTTTTGTATCATATAAATTTTTCGTATTCCCTACCATTCAAATCGTACGCGTTCTTGTCATATACTATTTCTTTTATGTGTATATGAATGAGGAATGGATGGATAGTCAAGCCCTGAAGGTAATCAAGACTTTCTTCGAACAAGTAGCTAAAGATGGCGGACATTCTAAACTCGTTTGACCATTGCGCAGACGAAATGGCATTTTTTACAGTGTAACCGGTGATCCCTCTTCTTGAAACACCAAACACCAAACATCAATATTTCCTGTAATATCGATTCGTGCGTATATGAGTCGGTCTTTTGCTCTAATAGCGATGTACCTGAGGGTTATATCTAATATCTTTTTGACTTTCTATTACTCCTCATGAAAGTAAATGACTCTGGCAGTATAGCGAAGTTTGGATTAGTTATCGATTTACCGAAAAGCAACTTTCTTGATTCTCCTGTTATTTGCTCAAGCCAACGTCCTGTGAGCTTTGAACCAATTAACTTATAAATAAATAATAGGAGCTCTGGGAAGAGGGAACTGATATAAACTCATTTAGCAACAATTTTGTTGTTCACTCCAGTTTGGATACTGTATGGACATTTTATACGAATATTCGACATTTGGAAAAAATAACCCCTCCACATATGTTACTCAGAGTGGTGAAAACCAGTGATGAAATCATAAAGGAAGGATCAGAGACTTGGCTAACTGGAAAAATTATCTTCAGGAATAAATGGCATTCAAAAATTACGTTCTTTAAGCCGTTTCGATATGTGGATGAGATGATAAGTTCGGAGAATGAAAAACCTATTTTTAGGCACTGGAAACATGAGCATGTCTTTGAAGGTGATGAAAGAAAAACGACAGTTATCGATAACATAGAATTTGAGTTACCATTTGGAGTAATTGGACGAATATTCAAACGATATGCAAAAGCGAAGTTGCACAATCTATTCAACTATAGGGCAGTCGCCACAAAGCGACTCTTAGAACAAGGATGATACCTCTAAGCTTATTTTGCCAGTAAATCTTTTTGGAATGAACATCAGGAGAAGAAAAGGGTCTAGGACGAATTTCCAGAGACAATTTTTGCATTTATACCCTTAGAAATCGTTCTCTTATTAATTAAAAAAAACTGATACTCCCATGCCATTCAAAGCTCTCGAAAACAATAACATCAGGTTATTATCTAATAACCCATAAAGCAAGTCTACAACGTAGACCTTCCAGATAGGATGATGTTTTTCTACCCTGTCTTATAATTTCTAACTTATCAGAGATAGAATATGTATTTATTAACATCATCTACTCATGTATTTGTGTGTTGAGCCAAGCACTGGAAGTGGACAAAAACCAAGATACTGTTAGAAGCTACATCTCTTCAATGATGACAGAGGTTAATTTATCGAAAAGCTACGAAAAGTCTGTTAACAACGTACTTCGCCAATTATCAAGATTCACAAAAAA
>JALZOS010000066.1 GCA_030913755.1 Thermoproteota archaeon
ATATTAATACACTGACCTAATGAAAATTTATACAAAGACTGGAGATAAAGGAAATACGGGCCTTGCCGGTGGTACTAGGGTATCAAAGTCAAATCCAAGAATTATGGCATATGGACAAATAGATGAGCTAAATGCTAATCTTGGTCTTGCCGTGGCGATCTTATCCGAAGAGGCGGCCAACAAAGTACTCTCTGACATCATTGAAGTGCTTCTATCCATTCAGAATGATTTGTTTATTGTCGGTTCAGATTTAGCAGATCCTGATTATCGTCCGTCGGTCAATTCTAAAACTCCGAGAGTAGGACAAGATATGGTAACCCGAATCGAAAACAATATTGATAATCTCGAATCTGAATTGGATCCAATATCTTATTTTATTCTTCCCGGAGGGACCAGCGAATCGTCCATTCTGCATGTGTGTAGAAGTGTAGCCAGACGTGCCGAAGTCTCCGTTGTATCCCTTGCTAACTCAAATACCATAAATGAGACATTATTGGTTTATATCAACAGATTATCTGATTTACTATTTGTTTTAGCCAGGACTGTTAACAAACGAAAGAATATCAAAGACGTGGCTTGGAGATCGACTAATACTACATCTTAATACATTTAAATAATTATCGAGGTCTGAGACTGTAAGTGGGACAGACCTGTAATGTATTGCTGATTGTCCTGATAACGGTAGCTATGGCCTTGGTTACTAGTCTATTGGCATACACATTTGATTTTCTTGTCACTGATTTACAAGTATTTTCTAAACATCTCACATACACCGATCGTCTAGCATCAAGAAACACGATAACGCCAATCGGATCATGACCTCGGATGATTGTACTGAGCGCATCCTTACTGAATTCATGTGTAATATTCATATGTCAATTTGGATCATAATGGCTACGTGAAAAAACAGATAAAGGAACTTGTTTCATTCTTCAGTCTGGTTCTTTGTCTAAAGAAAGTACGGCGATCAGGATGGATCTTTAAAGTTGGGGTAACTTCACCAGAGTCCGTTGCAGATCACTCATTCTGTATGTGCATGATGACCATGGTAATTTCGGATCTAGCAGGTATGGATACGGAACGAGCAATGAAGATGACAATCCTTCACGATTTAGGCGAATCAATAATAGGAGATCTAATGCCGGATAAAATTTTACCCAGTCACAAGAAAATTCTTGAAAGGAAGGCGATACTGTCAATTCTACAGAAACTTCCACACCCATTACGTGCAGAGTATGAGACTATATGGAACGAATACAGCGACCATTCAACGGATCTATCTCAATTCGTTCACCGGATAGACAAGTTGGAAATGGCTTTTCAAGCAAAAGATTATGTGCTTAACGGTTATTCGAGAAGGAAATTGCGTGAATTTATTGATTCTGCACGTCGTACAATTATTGGTGACAGAAAGGACCTTATTTCCGAAGTCTTGCAAGGTTTAAATGCTGCAACAGCCAATTGATACGAGAACATGCAATACTTTCCTGCTCTGAAGATGGGTGAGAAGAGGGTAAAAGCAGCACAAGAGATATTACATAGATATGTAGGCCATGCAATGCCGGCATTGGCTCTAAAAGATAATAAAGACAACATATGGGAACCTGTCGGTGAGGAGAACTTGTTTGCCGTAGTTAAGGAGGAACAGGGGTACATGATCGCATTGTGCGATAAAAATGGGATTGCAAAATCAATTGCACAATGGTTCGGCGAGGATAAAAAAAATGAAATATTAAAAAGATTCAAGGAGGAGGAGAAGATGCAAGAATATTTTGGAAAATTGTCTCTTCCTGTATAATTAATTCTTGAATATCAATTAAACCTAAATAAGTGATAGAACTGTCGGAAAAAAGGTTTGAACGAGTATTAGAAGTCAGGGGCCACTTAATTGACTCTATGATCCTCACGAGAATCTTCGATAAGATCATGGATCTTAAAGGTGATTTCAATGTACTTGAATTTAGAATAGGAAAGAGAAAGAATGAGCTTAGTTACGCACGCCTAATGGTTCATGGCAAGAACAAAAAACACCTTGACCAGTTATTGGCAACGTTATATATAGAAGGTGCACAGCCTGTTGTGATAGAGGAGGTACTCATAAGACCAGCCCCAGGGGACATGGTAATGCCTAGTGATTTTTACAGTACAACTAATAACTCGACTCAGATATATTATTCAAGTGAATGGGTAGACGTACGCAATATGATGATGGACAAGTGCATCGCAGTTGATCCCCATTTAAGGACTGCTGAATGTAAAATGATTAGAGAGGTGCGCAAAGGCGACATGATAGTGGTCGGGGAACGAGGGGTGAAAGTTCTTCCCGAAGAACGTCCCAGGCAAGGCGTAGACATATTCCAATTCATGAACAGTTCTAGCTCCAGTGAACGACCCACCCTCCAAATAGCACGAAAGATCGCCATGGATATACATCTCACTAAGAAGGAAGGAGGGAAAATAATAGTGACTGCTGGGCCTGTGATTGTTCACGCTGGTGCGGCCGAGTCATTAGCAAAGATGATTAGATTGGGATATGTCAATGGTCTTCTTTCGGGGAATGCTCTGGCAGTACACGATATTGAAAACGCCTTGATGGGTACATCGCTAGGGATGAACGTTAAAGATGGGACATTAGCAGTCCGTGGTCATCGAAACCATATGCAGGCCATCAACGATGTATTTAAGGCTGGATCCATTGAAAATATGGTAAGGAAAAAGATCTTAAAATCAGGAATAATGTATGAATGTATTGTTAATAAAATACCTTTTGTCCTCTGCGGATCCATTAGGGATGATGGGCCTCTTCCAGATGTGGTGACCGATATTTTAGAAGCACAGAAGCAATACAAAGAGATCTTGAAAGGCGCAAATATGGTTTTGATGTTATCAACCATGCTGCATTCGATCGCTGTTGGAAACATGCTGCCGGCTAAAGTCAAAGTCGTAGCAGTAGATATTAATCAACCCGTAGTAACTAAGCTACTTGATAGGGGAACAACTCAGGCAATAGGAGTAGTGTCTGATGTTGGTGCATTTCTTCCAATGGTCGTCCAGCAGTTAGAAAAAATAAATGAAAGATACAGATTTGATGGATAGATTAGCCATGAGTATTTGAACAAACTAGACCTTAACTGTTACCCGATTGAGTTAACTTTACGTTTATTAATTGCGTTACTATTTTTGGATCTGCTCTCCCTTTAGTTATTTTCATAACTTTTCCAACCAGAAAATTAATCGCGCTGGAATTTACCTTCGCATCCTCCACTGCAGATTCTTCTGAACTAAATACAAGATCTACAGCATTTGCAATGAAGTTTTCATCATTTATCTGGGAGGAATCTGTCTTGCTTAGTAGTTGAGAAGGTGTCTGGCCAGTTCGGAACACCTCCGTAAATATTTGTTTAGCTGTGGATCTGCTAATTTTCTTGTCATCTACAAGTTTCGCTAGCTCTGCCATATGTTTCGGTTCAATCTTCATGTTATCCAGGATCCTTGCCTCCTCACCTCCAATCAAGGCCAAAAGGTCGTTAACTAACCAATTAGCAATTTCTACAGGTGAATAATAAATCTTCAAACATGACTCAAAAAAATCTGCTAGCCTCTTTGAATTGATAAGAATATTCGCCACGTGATCCGAAAGTTTGTATTTTGATGTAAAACGTAAGAGTCTATCATCCGGTAATTCTGGTACAAGCTTACCTATATGAGAATAGAAGTCTTTTCCCAACACCACCAGTGGTATGTCGGGTTCAGGAAAGTACCGGTAATCCTGTTCTTCTTCTTTTGTTCGCGCTATTCTGGTAATCTTTCTTTGTTCATCCCAATGTCGAGTTTCGGAATTGATTTTGATATTGCGAGTTGATAAGCTTGTCTGTCTAGATATTTCATAAGTTAGAGCCTTTTCAACTTCCCTGAACGAATTTACATTCTTTATCTCTATTCTTTCTCCTCCTTTCAACGAAACATTGGCGTCGCACCTGACGGCACCTTCCAATGTTGTATCGCAGACGCCAAGATGTTCCAAGATGGAGGATAGTTTATTCAAAAAATACCTAACTTCTCTAGGGTTTGCAAAATCAGGCTCTGTAACTATCTCTACAAGGGCAACTCCCGATCTATTATAATCAATCAATGTATGATTGCTGTTATGTATGTTACCGCTGTCATATGAGAGTCTGCCTGGGTCCTCTTCTAGCTGAACTCTTCTTATCCTAATGGTCTTAGAATCGCTGATGTAAATCGACCCTGCGCTACCTATACTTGTCAATCCGTACAGATTATATTGTGTAATCTGAAAGTTTTTGGGTAAATCAGGATAAAAGTAGTTTTTACGATAAAACATGATCTTTTCCGGTATATTGGATCCTAACGCATATGAGATCATTGCAGCATGCTCTACTGCTTTTTGGTTCAATAGAGGAAGAGTTCCCGGAAAGCCGCAGCATATTGGACAGATGTTAGAATTGGGATTGAAATTTCGATAGTCTTCATGACAGAAACAAAATAATTTGCTTTTTAGAGAAGTTAGTTGGCAGTGAATTTCTAATCCAATTAAGATATCGCCCATCAGATTTCAGGACTCCTTGCAACGTTAGTCGCATTTTCGAATAGAGAAGCGGCATCGATTAATTTCTGTTCCTGAAAAGGTCCGGCCATCAGTTGTAAACCGATTGGAAGATCATTGCTATATCCGGCCGGAATACTAATGGCAGGAATGCCAGCCAGATTTGCTAATACTGTATCGACATCCATGAGATACATTTTTAATGGGTCATCAATTTTTTCACCTATTCTAAATGGAAGTACTGGCATTGTAGGTCCAACTAACAAATCATATTTTGCGAAATTTGAAAGTAGTTCTTGTCTAAGTAAGGCTCTAAGCTGACGTGCCTTTAAGTAGTATTTACTATAGTAACCTGATGATAAAACGTATGATCCAATCAAAATTCTCCTCTTTACTTCTTCGCCAAAATTACTTCTTACATTACTGATGTAGCTATTCCATTCAAATCCTTCCACAGGGAATGAAAAACCATACCTTATGTTATCATACCTGGCAAGGTTGCTACTCGCTTCCGCCATGGCGATAGTATAATAAGAAGGGAGCGCGTACTTCACACTTTTTAGAGATATTTCAGTGCTTTCCAATCCAAATTCTTTGAATTTATCAAGTGCAGAGTATATGGTCCTTGACACCACTGGATCACACCCATCAATCAACTCTTTTACGATAGCAATGGATGAGAAGGTTCTATCTTGATTGATATGCAAGTAAGGAAAATTAGATCGTGGTGAAAAACAAGTATCGTCATGTGAGTCATGTCCTGATATAGCGTTCGTTATCGTCACGACATCTTCGACTGATCTACAAATTGGGCCAATTTGCTCCAGGCTATTGGCATAGGATATTAGTCCGAATCTGCTCACGCTGCCATAAGTAGGTTTGAGACCGACTACAGAACAGAAGCTGGCAGGACATCTTATTGATCCCCCAGTATCTGAACCCAATGATACCGCGCACTCACAAGAAGAAACTGCTGCTCCGCTCCCACCAGATGATCCTCCCGGTACATAATCTACGTTCCAAGGATTATGAGTGGCACCGTACCTGCTGTACTCTGTTGTTGACCCCATCCCAAATTCATCTAGATTTAATTTTCCGATTATGATGGCTCCATAATTCTTCAACCGTTCTACCACTGTTGCATCATACGGCGGCACATAATTCTCCAGCATCTTAGATGCGCATGTGGTCTTCAATCCATGTGTACTTATGTTATCCTTAATTCCGACAGTTACTCCTGCAAGAGATCCTGCGTCTTCTTTGGTACGTATCTTTTTATCAATTTCTCGAGCATCATCCAATGCATTTTCCTTGTTGAGCGTTATGAAGGCATGTACCTTTCGCTCGACTCTCTCAATCCTCTCAATGATGGACCAGACATATTCTTCAGCCGTAAAATCACCCTGCTTGATACCTCTATTAGCTTCCGACGCGTTAAGGCTGTACAAATTTGGCATGTTATATCATCTTAGGCCCTTTCACATAGCCTTCTTGTGCTGGAACAGATTTTGGAATCAGATCCTTTGTAAATTCAAGGGTCTTGTCCTCTCTTAAATTAGAGAAATCAATCTCTAGAGAATCCAGATTCAAGTTTTCTGAATCCAATGTTTCGAGAACATCGATATACTTTATGGTATCACCCAATTGGTGATGAAACGTTTCAATCTCTTCCTCAGATAAATTTATCCGTGAGATCCAGCCTAAATGTTTCAATTCATCTTTTGAGACCAACCCGCTCACCATATTAGAATAGGTAAGATGAGGTCCTTTGTTAACAATTTAAGGTGATAGCCTATCTATATCACGAGGATATAGAGTAACATCTCTAATATTGTCGACTCCGCAGATACTCATGATCAGACGTTCCATGCCTACGCCAAATCCTGCATGAGGCGGAACACCATAATCAAATACCTTTAGATGATAGTCAAATGCACCTATATTTAGCCCTTGTTTCTTCATTCTTTCCACCAATTCTTCTTTTCGACTAACTCTTGTACTTCCTGATGATACTTCAAGAGATTTGTACATTAGATCAAAAGATTCACACTCGTTTGCTACTGTTGATCTCGGCTTTACATAAAATGGCTTGATTGCAGTAGGCCAATCAATGATGAAGTAGAAGCTGTCCACTTTTCTATCTTGAATTTTCTGCAATTTTTGAAAAACAAGATCATCTCCCCATTTGATAGATTCGCCTGCGTTTTGAAGCATTTCTATCAATTCAGAATATCGATATCTTCGAAAGGGCAAGGCTACATTGGGCAGAGTTATATTCAGGTATTCGAGATGTAGTTTGTTGTTCTCTTGTATTTTATTGACAACAAATGATAGCATTCTTTCTAACAAGTTCATTATATCATTGTAATCTGCAAACGCTTTTTCAACGTCTATGGAGGTAGCCTCTGAAAGGTGTCTGTTCGTTCGAGACGGTTCTGCTCTGAATATTGGGCCAATCTCAAATACATTCTCAAAGGCCATTGTAAGCTGCTCCTTGTAAAGTTGTGGACTCTGTGCTAAGAATGCCTCTCTCTCATAATAGAATATCGGAAAGAGGGCTGCCCCGCCTTCTGTAGCTGTAGCAATTATCTTTGGGGTATTAACTTCAATGAACCCTTCTCTTCTTAGGAATTCTCTGCATGAATCCATAATGGTATATCGTATGTTGAATAGTGATTGTAGAAACGGCCGTCGTAGATCAAGAGCCCGAAGGTCCAATCTTGTATCGATACCCACGGATTTCCTACTTTGAATCAGAAATGGAGAAGCTTTTCTAGCAAGAGAAAGTATTTTTATTTCAAGAGGCAATATTTCAGCCCCGTTAGGAGCTTTAGTTTCGGATTTAACTTTGCCTTTAATTGCCACAGAAGTATGCTCCCTTATTTGCTCAATTTTTTCCAATATAACTTTGGAACAATCCTTTTTCTTTAATGCTATCTGAATGTGACCAAATCTATCATTAATCGTAAGAAATTTTATGTTACCATGATCTCGAATAGACGATACCCATCCCATAATGATGACTTCGTTTTCATTCAAAGTGGGATTGATATCAACCGAGTAGTGTGTTCTCCTCCATGTGCCTAAATCTTCTTCTAACAAATCAGCCAAATTTGCAGACCTTAATAGTTTGGACTGTACTGAACAGGTTAATTTAACCTTTTAAGATGACAAGATTGTAGCTTCTAAACGGATTTTGTTTTTTTACGGTCATTCGGGCTCGCTGTCATTTGTTGTGCCCATCAGATGAGAGTGGAGACTAGTGCAGTTTTATCATAAATGACTGCATTTGTGTCGTAGTTTTTGGAGTAGAAATAAAAACGCGCAGCCTTGTATATTGTAATCATAAGTGGGATAACATTTACTGTTAGATGTGACTAGTAGAATTCTAGGGATGATGATCTATCATAATTAGAATTGACATTTATCCCTAGACCTTCGTGATTAAATTGAATATGATATGCGATACCTAAGTTCTTATATACAATATTTTTAAGCTCTTTCTATTGTTGAGATTTACCTCATTGTTTACACTACTAGTATTAATTAGCTCTTTTGGTTTATCAACATATAGCAACCCTTCAAATGTACTTGCACAACCACAGGATGGTTCTACAAATTCAATAGATACGACACCGCCCACTTTGAGTGTGCCCGTCGATTCCGTTGTAGAGGCCACCAACTCCTCAGGAAGAGTAATCATATACAAAGTACTCGGATCTGATCTTGTTGATGGGACAATAGAGACTGTGTGCAGTCCATCTTCAGGATCGATGTTTTCCATTGGAGAGACCAAAGTATCGTGCAGGGCTGTTGACAAGGCCGGAAATGCGGGAACTGCATCATTTAGCGTTAAAGTTCAGGACACAACACCACCTGATACTAAAATTGATTTTGCACGTGCTGGCATTCTTGGCGATATATTACCCAATACAAATACTTCATCCAGCGATATTAGCTTCAAGTTATCAGGGTCTGATAACGTCGGAATAAGCCACTTCGAGTGTAAGCTAGACGGAGCTAAATGGATTTCCTTTGTTTACAACGAAAATACAATGAATGATTACGGATGTATCTACACAAACATTCCTTCCGGATTTCATACCGTACTAGCAAGAAGTGTGGACAATGCTGGAAATATAGATCCAATGCCCACGGGTTTTGGATGGATGGTTCTTAGCGTATATGAGAGTATTAGCAACATTATGACAATGGTCAAAGAGATGCCCTTGCCTCTAATTCTCAAAGACAGCATGGTCATTTCGCTTCAAAAAATGTCTGATGGATTGGCTGCCGAAGATCTTGCCAAAGATGCAAAGATCTGTAGCGATATCGATTCTTTTTTACTTGCAGTTAAGAAAACTACGTTAGATGTGGATTTTGATGAGAAATTCCATCTCATGGATTCAGTCTTGACATTAAACTCACGAATCGGATGTCCACCTCCCATAGCAAATGCAGGAAAGGATTTGAGTGTTGATGAAGGAGAGAAGGTCCAGCTTGACGGTAGCCAGAGCAGTGGTATCTATGGAGAGACGATATCTTACACATGGAAACAAACTAGTGGACCTTCAGCGAAGCTAAGTAAGTCTCATTCAGCAAAACCTGGGTTCGATGCGCCAGAGGTAGATAAAAATACTAATTTGAAATTTGAATTAAGTGTTAGTGACTCTCATGGTCTCTCATCGACTGATTCAGTCACCGTCACAGTAAATGACATAATTAAACCCAGTAATGGAAAATCATCAGATGGCGGAGGTGGTTATCAGGGGGGACCTGGCGACACAAAAGGTCTCAATATTGCTGCAGTTGGGGATTGGGGATGTAATTCAAATACTCAATCTACAGGGAACAACATAGATAGCAAGAATCCAGAAGTGGTTTTAGCCCTTGGTGACTATTCGTATTCGAGTACTGCAACATGCTGGTTTAACATTATAGATCCTATAGGCAGCATTACAAGAATAACGATTGGAAATCATGAAGATCAGTCTTCGGAAGACAATAGTGCATATTTAAATCATTTCGGTCTTTCACAGCAGTATTATTCATTTGACTATCAGGACATTCATGTCGTAACCCTAAATTCAGAACAAAATTATGGTATTGGATCTTCACAGTATAACTTTGTAAAGAAAGACCTAGAATCAGCTTCAAATAATCCAAACATTCATTGGATAATTGTCACTTTTCACCAACCAGCGTACACCTCTCCAAATTCCTGTTCATCTTGCAAGGCTGCCACTTCTATAAGGGATACATATCATCCCATGTTTGATCAGTATGGGGTAGATCTAGTGCTAGAGGGACATGTTCATAATTACCAACGTTCCTATCCTTTGTCATATAACAAAAATGATCCGTCAAGCCCATCAGTAACGAGTACTGACAAGAATAATTATGTAGATCCGAAGGGCTCAATATTTGTAATCGTTGGAACAGGAGGTATAAACTTCCATTCTCTTGCTGGAAAGGGATCGTATATCGTCAATCAGCAGGATGCTAAATTCGGATTCTTGAATATTCATTTCAGCGATGACGGAAAAATTTTGAGAGGAACATTCTTCGCAAATGATGGATCTATTCTTGACCAATTCTCGGTAACAAAATCTTCATCCGGTTATGGAACAGACAAGATTCCCAAAGCAAACAGCGAAGCTATCTCTGTGGAAAAGGATAAATTGACAAACTTCACTTTAAATGCGACTGATCTCAAAGGTGGGCCTCTCAAGTATTCTGTACTCTCACAACCATCACATGGGACACTCTCTGGAAAGACTCCCAGTGTAACCTATAAGCCAAGCAAAGACTACGTAGGACAGGACAGCTTTACTTTCAAAGCAACCGATGATAAGGGATCTGATAGCAATATTGCTACCGTAACTATGGATGTTAAATCTGCTAATCAAGCTCCTGTAGCTGAAGATCAGAGTGTGAATGTTACTGTTTCGGTTGATGAAAATGAACCTCTAGATGTTACTTTGGTAGCAACTGACGCTGATGGTGATCCTATAGGATTTGCATTGGCATCGCAGCCAACAAATGGAGTTCTAAGTAATTTTGATGCTAACCAGGGTACCGTAACCTATAAGCCAAGCAAAGACTACGTAGGACAGGACAGCTTTACTTTCAAAGAAACCGATGATAAGGGATCTGATAGCAATATTGCAACCGTAACTATGGATGTTAAACCTGCTAATCAAGCTCCTGTAGCTGAAACGGGAAGCAACCAAGGGGTTGAACAAGGAACTACCGTGACTTTGGATGGTTCCAATAGCACAGACCCCAATAATGATTCTCTCAGTTACGCTTGGGAACAACTAAGCGGACCACTCGTAACCCTCGCCAATCCCGATGCAGCTACTACAGAATTTGTTGCACCACAGGTTAACGATGATACTACTCTGAAATTCAAGTTAACTGTAACTGACCAGAATGGAGATAAGGGTAGCAAGAGAGTCGATATAACAGTAAAGAATAACTCGAATGAAGCAACAACAGAATTTTCAAATCCAATTAGGGAAATCCCCAAAAATAAAGAACTAACCTTGCCTGAAATTCAAATTCCCTCGGATGTAACTACTGGAAATCCACTAGCACCGGGCCCAGATACGTTAATGGCCTTAATAAAACAGAATGAAACAGGACTCCAGCATGAGATGATACTTAAATCTTACAGTAACGCTGATGAGCAAGTTGATATCTCTGCATCAAGCTATCCTAAACGTCCCTCGATAACTTTACAAAAGGGATTCCCAATAACACTAACGTCCAATAATCCAGATTTTACTATCTCATCCACTGAAGTAATCTTATACGACAAAAATGATATTCCTGTTTACCTCCTGTCAGTAGGCGGAAATAATTGGATGCTCGATGTACCAACAGGCACGTACAAGTTAGAAGTTAAAACCGAATATACGCCCAGTAATGACGATGTTGCTACGTTCATTGATACAATAAGAGTAAAAGAAGGAGATGTAAATGTGAGCAACCTTATTGACAAGAATCAATTTGATGTAGACCTAGGTAAATTATTCAATAGAAGGTGAAGTTAAAATAGGATTAATGTTGCACAGAACTATTGAAGAAATATGAATGATAACAGCTTGGTTCATGTTACAAACAAATCTTGGGAGAGTGAAGTTCTCAAATCTGAATTGCCCGTGTTTGTAGACTTTTGGGCTGAATGGTGCGGGCCGTGCAGGATGGTAGGTCCTGCAATCGAACAACTAGCTCAAACAATGGCAGGCAAGGTCAAATTTGCTAAATTGAATGTTGACGAGAATCGAGAAATAGCAGCCAAATATGGGATTCAATCGATACCCTCACTAATACTATTTAGACATGGCGATGAAGTTGCACGCACGATTGGAGCTGCTCCAAAGGAAGCATACCAAAAGTTCATAGAACAGTCCCTTTCAAAGTAAAGTTTAGACCATATGACAAAGGCATAATGATCATCAAATTCACTTTTAGCGCTAATGGATTGCATTAATAATCTATCTCAGTGGGTGTCTATAATTGCAAAAGCAAGATCTAATTAATCTCTTTTCTTCTAACCCTGACAAATATTATAGAGTTTCCTTATTTGATAAGAATGGTTTCAAAAGACAGAATTGTACCATCTGTCGCAAATTTTTCTGGTCAATTAACGACAGAAGATTTTGTCCTGTTCATGAAAACTACAGCTTCATTGGCAATCCGCCTACTTCAAAGAGACTGGATTTTATTACTGCTTGGAATGAAATCAAAGAGTACTTTAGTGACAACAATCATACAATAACTCGAAGGTACCCCGTTGTTTGCCGATGGCGCGATGATCTCTACTTTACTATTGCCTCAATAGTTGATTTTCAGAGACTAATGAGAGGAAAAGTTGTTTTTGAATTGCCTGCCAATCCCCTAGTTGTTCCACAGATATGTTTAAGATTCAACGATATAGAAAATGTCGGCCTCACAGGTAGACACTACACTGGTTTTTGCATGATAGGACAAACTTGTGATGCTGATGCTCCTGGAGGATATTGGAAGGATAGGTGCATTGAGCTTGACTATGGAATGCTCACGAATAGACTCGGAATCAAAGCAAACGAAATTACTTTTGTCGAAGATGTATGGATAGGAGCGGGTGCATTCGGATGTTCTTTAGAGTACTATGTACGTGGACTTGAATTGGGCAATGCAGTTTTCACAGAATTTGAAGGAAACGAAAGCAACTATCATGTTATGAATAACAAAATAATAGACATGGGAGCGGGCCTTGAACGACTCTCATGGATCACTATGGGAACTCCAACCAGTTACGATTGCACTTTTGGGAGTGTCATAAAAAAATTAATCGAGTCGGTAGGAATAGAGGATAATTCAGAATTTCTGTCAAGATATTTTGGGATCCTTTCATCTAAATATATTGATTTTGAATACGATATAAAGTCTCTTAAGGCAATCCTAGCAAAGGAACTGAAAATATCTGCCGAGGAATTGTCGAAAATAGTTTCGCCTTACGAAGCCATTTACACTGTGGCTGATCATACCAGGACTCTGCTATTCGCAATTTCTGATGGGTCCTTGCCGTCCAACGTTGGAGGAGGACATAACCTGAGAGTCATACTCCGGAGAGCACTTTCCATCCTTGATCGTCTAGGATGGAATATTGCGCTGGAGGATGTCGCAGACATGCATATCGAATATCTAAAGTCGATGTACCCAGAACTTCAAGAACATCAAGATGATGTTAGAACCATTCTTCAGATAGAGTCAAGCAGGTACGTTGGTTCACGTGAACGAATGGATTCTATTGCGAAGTCACTAATGAAGAGTAACAAAACCATTACTGTCGAAGATCTTATCAGAATGTATGAATCGGACGGAATAACACCCGATTTTCTGATGGAAATGGGTACAATAGATAGTATCCCATCAGCATTTTATACCAAATTAGCTGAGCTACACAATTCGCAAAAAACAGTGCAAGAATTTAAAGCGTTTGAATTTGTTGACAAAGTACAACCAACAAAACTCTTGTATTACGAAGATGAATCAATACGAGAATTTAATGCGCGGGTCCTCAAAGTTATAGACAATCGTTACGTTATTCTCGATCAGACGGCGTTCTATCCAAGAGGTGGTGGACAGGAGCCCGATGGTGGAGAGATAGAAGGAGTAAGAGTGACTGACGTAGTAAAACATATCGATGTCGTAATTCACAAAATTGACTTCCCTCACAATAAAGAAATTTTTGTCGAGGGCAGACAGGTTCGAGGAGCTGTAAACGATCGTAGGAGAAACTCAGTAACTAAACACCATAGTGCAACTCACATACTGAATAGTTCTGCAAGATATAATTTAGGTTCATGGGTATGGCAGAATTCTGCTTTCAAGGATGAAAATTATGCGCGATTGGACATAACTCACCACTCTGCATTGACCAGGGAAGAAATCGAGCGTATTGAGAAGACGGCAAACGACGTGGTTAGGAAAAATCTTCCTCTTACGACAAAGATTTATGAGAGAGGTGAAGCCGAACAAAAGTACTCTTTCAGAATTTACCAAGGTGGAGTAGTACCTTCCAGTAATGTTAGAATTGTAAACATTGAAGGATGGGATATCGAAGCATGTGGAGGAACTCACGTAACCACGACCGGTGAGATCGGACTCATAAAAATAGTGAAATCAGAAAGGATCCAAGATGGAGTGGTAAGACTCGAATTTGTAGTCGGAGATAGTGCAATAAGACATATTCAGACCCAAGAGACCTATCTAAATAAGATTGCAAATGTTCTTGGTTCAAGTAAAGAAAAAGTGACGGAATCTCTTGAAAGGGTTATTGAAGATTCAGACGCGGCGAAAAGAAGATTTAGGGCATTGCTGAAAAAAACATCCAACATAATTACAGACAATATCACACATAACGCAAATACCCTGTCAACAGGGATTAGATTATACAGTACTCAAGATGATGTTCTGGGGGAAGAATATTTTATTGCAGTTGGAGAAAGGAGCATTGAAGCAGATCCTTTACTTATCTTTATTGCTCTCGTTATGAATGAGAATGGAATAAGAGTAATTGTCTTCGTTGGATCCCAAGCACAGAATCTAATAGGCGCAGGACGAATTGCCAAAGAAATTTCGGTTCAGCTTGGTGGATCTGGTGGAGGAAATGACAGATTTGGGCAAGGAGGAGGGAAGCTAGTAGATAATATCGATAGATGTTTGAAGAACATAGAAAACACTATAATTAACGCGTCTTCCAAAAATGACAAAAATGAAAAGTGATCAGAATGTCCCACAGATTATATCAAGATGCAAAGGATCTTGATTGGAACTCTATAGAGGAAAAATGGCGAGGGCGGTGGGAGGCAAGTAAAATATTCGAAACTGAAGTAGATTCAAAGAAAGAGAAATATTTCATAACTGTAGCATACCCGTATCCTAATTCACCACAGCATGTAGGTCATGGAAGAACCTACACGTTAGCTGACGTTCATGCCCGATACATGAGAATGAAAGGATATAATGTACTGTTTCCAATGGCATTTCACTATACAGGAACTCCAATTGTTTCAATGTCTCAGAGAGTTCTTGGAAGAGACATGGAATTGCTTAACACATTCCGTACAATTTATAATTTGTCTGATGATGTGATATCTACTTTTGTAATTCCGGTAAAAATTGCTAGTTTTTTTCACAAGGAAATAAAACAAGGCATGAAGGAGATGGGTTATTCCATTGATTGGCGACGAGAATTTACGACAATAGATAAGGGGTATTCAAAATTCATTTCTTGGCAATTTCGGCTTCTTCGCGAGAAGGGTCTTGTTGTACAAGGATCGCATCCGGTAGGTTGGTGTCCCAAGGATCATAATCCTGTGAGTCAACACGACACAATAGGCGACGTAGAGCCAGACTTTCTCGAATATACACTAGTCAAATTTAGTACTGATGATGGATACATCCTTCCGACCGCTACATTAAGACCAGAGACCATCTTTGGAGTAACAAACCTCTGGATAAATCCAGATATTGATTATGTTATGATATCAATAGATGACGAGAAATGGATTGTAACTCAAGAAGCAGCGAAAAAATTGGAATTTTTAAATCACAATGTCAAGATAACCACTAAAATAAAAGGAAGCGAGCTTGTGGGCAAGCTAGCTAAACATAGTTTTGGGGACGTCGGCATTCCGATATATCCTGCTTCATTTGTCGATCCTGACAATGGAACCGGCATTGTGATGTCGGTTCCCGGACACGCGCCTTACGATTATCAGGCTTTAGATGACTTGAAGAAGAGAGTTGACTTACAAGGCAAATATCGCATAGATTTCACTGTTTCTCCAATAAAGATAATACAAAGCGATATCTATCAGGGGGATTCCAATGTAACTCCAGCAGAGATTATAACAAAGGCATATGCTATTAGTGATCAACAAGATCCAAAGCTTGAGGAAGCGACCAACAAGTTATACGCTGATGAATTTTATAGCGGGATACTTTTACCAATTGCTGGCCGCTTTAGCGGACTCTCGGTAAAGGAAGCACGGTCTAGGGTAAGAGAGGATATGGCTAATAAAGGCTTGATCAGTATAATGTACGAACTTGTAAACAAAACAGTAAGATGTAGATGTGGAACTACCTGCGTGGTCAAATTATTGACAGATCAATGGTTTCTCGACTATGGAAACGAAGAATGGAAGAAATTGGCACATGAATGTATAAATTCAATGGATGTAATACCTGAAGAAATTAGACTGGAATTCAATAATGTAATCGACTGGCTTAAAGAGCGAGCTTGTGCGAGAAAGATAGGCCTTGGGACAAAGGTACCCTGGGATCCTGACTGGATAATAGAAAGTCTTTCCGATTCTGTGATTTACATGATATACTACATAATATCCAAATATCTTACCAATAATAAGGATGATACTAATTCTGAACCGATGATGCATTCGGATTACCTTAGTGATGAATTTTTCGATTATGCTTTGTTGGGAAAAGGCGATCCCGAGGGAATCGCAAAGTTATCGAGAATTTCTCTGAATGTCCTGAATAAAATTAGAAACGAATTTCTATATTTCTATCCGGTAGATTCCAGACATTCTGGTCGGGATCTAGTACCCAATCATCTTTCATTCTTTATCTTCAATCACGTTGCTATCTTTGGAAAAGAGTTTTGGCCGAAGCAAATTGTAGTAAACGGATCTGTGCTTATGCAAGGCAAAAAAATGTCCAAATCGTTGGGAAATATAATACCTCTTCGAACCGCCATTAAAGAATACGGAGCTGACCCCCTTCGTCTTGCTATGTTAAGCTCTTCCGAGCTCCTTCAAGATGCAGATTTTTCTTTTGACTTGGTCAAGGGAATTAGAAGCAAGTTACATGAGATATACAAAACCACACTAGACTGTGCAACATCGCTTCGAGATCCTATAACCAGTGGGGTCAAAGAGGATATGTTCCAAATGGAATTGGAAGAGAAATGGCTGTTAAGCAGATTGCAACATGCTATTTCTGAAACGACTCGCTCACTTGAAAGATTGCGAGTCAGAGAAGCATTACAAATTGTATTATATTTCATGGATCGGGATTTACAATGGTACAAAAGAAGAAAAAAGGCAAAGAAAAGAGATCCCTTAAAGAGTAAGGCTCTTGAAGAATTCTTAAGTATACGAGTTAGGTTACTTGCACCTTTTGCTCCTTTCATCAGTGAAGAGATTTGGGAGATCATGGAAAGTAAAGGTTTTATAACTTCTGTTGCCTGGCCCCATGCAGACAATGAAAAGTTTGATGCAATACTAGAAGAATACGAAGATCTCATCGAAAATACGATACTAGATATTCAAAAAATTACAAAGGTGACAAAAATTGTCCCAAAGAGAATTTTAATCTATACTGCATCAAAACACAAGTGGATTCTTTACAAGAAGATCCTAGGCGAGATGCAGCTAGAATCACAGGTTAATTTTGGAGATTTGATGAAAGTATTGGTCAAAGATAACGAGGTAAAGGATCTCGCTAAAACTGATCCTGGGTTGATTAAGAAGATTATTGCAGACATACTTTCCGATTCGTCTGAATCAAGAGAGAGAAAATTAGGACTTGAATCTTTTGATGAAGGAATACCGTTGAGGGATGCGCGAACATTGATTATCGAGCAAATAGGTTTTGCGGACATCACAATAGATATAGTATCCGAAGATCAGGAGGATAGGTACGATCCGAAGGGCAAGTCCAGATCTGCAAGGCCTTTTAAGCCCGCCCTTTACTTAGAATGAATATATTGCATGAAAGATAGATTTAGCATCTAATTTGCTAACACGGTACTTTTAGGATAAGAAAGATCGAAAAAAGTGATTGTGTGAAGAGCATTTAGATTTCGATTAAATTTATTTTTGATTGGATCTGTTAGTGACGATATGATTAGTTTCCTTACATCTCGTTTCATTCCAACTTGCGTCTTAATAAGATTGGTGGGGGTACTAATTGCCTTAGTAGTCTGACGCTTCCTTTGTGGTCTAAATGGAAGTAGTCACGTTTGTCTTTTAAGGTACCGCATGGCTTTGTTGTTGAACTGATGAAATCTACAATTGTCTTATTTGTTGTGATCGATCCTGTAGGAAATTGCTTAGGTGCGGTGCGTCATTTTACGCAATCGCAAGAGACCAAATATTTCCGATGCTGTTCCAAAAAATAAAATTCGAATTGAGTGTCACGGAAGAATTCAAATAACTTTGTAAGCATATTTAGAAACTGAGGCTTTAATCCTTCGGTAGCCGCAATGATTTTAGCTTCGATCAATGTATCAGATTTATTACTAACCAACCCTGTTTGCGTCATGAGTCACGAATTTAAATACAGAGGTAGCAAATAAACTGGTAATCTATGCCATTCTATACTCTAGTATGCTCAAGTTCTGATATAGCAAGCGCCACTGTCACAGATTCTCTTATCAATTTACATAATTTTACAAAGTTGGATAAGTTCACGTTTTATTCCAAGGATTATCCTAATGTGCAGTTACACTTAACTACAAAATCATTGCTATATGCAGATGGATTGGACGAAATCTATCCGGATTCTGAGTGTTTCATTTTTGTTTCTCAACATAGATCGACTAGCAATATACCGACTTTGACCTGCCACACAACAGGGAATTTTAGCGAAAATTTATACGGTGGCAGATCTAAGGAGATGGGCATATGTTATCCATGGATTCAGAAACAATATCTTGTAGAATTGAACACCATGAAAACTCATGTTCCTCAATATGATATCACTATAGAAGCGAGCCATCATGGTCCAACTTCATTAAACAAACCCACTCTTTTCATAGAAATTGGCTCGACGGAAAAACAATGGGCGGATAAAATAGCAGCTCAAACCGTATGTACGGCCCTCCTAAGGGTCGTGTCCACAAAACCCGATTATTGTAAAAGAGTAGCTATAGGTCTGGGTGGAACACACTATCCGACGAAATTTAATAAACTTCTTTTAGAATCAGAATACGGTCTAGGCTCAGTAGCCGCAAAACACAATCTCCCGCATGTCGAGGAATTAATGCTTAAACAAATGATATCTCGGAGTATTGAAGATGTTTCGTGTGTTGTAATAGATGCTAAGGGAATGGGTGGTGAAAAGCATAGACTCTTTCCGCTAATAGAAAAAACAGGACTTGAACTTATCAAGGTATAGATGCATGGAATAATGCATGTAACTGGTCAATTGTGAAACTGAAAATGGATAAACAAAAAGACAAGATAGAGCGTATTGATCAAGTGTATGATGCACAACTTTTGATACCACCCGGCGAGGTTCTGCTTACAGTCAAATAGCCAGATTAATAGGTCATCCTCGTGCAGCTCGAGGAAGTGGTGGCATTCTACGCCAAATCCAAATCCAGTTATTGTTCCGTACTGGATCCTGCGATCCGTTGGCAGCGTTGGTGGTTATGCTTTAGGAGATAAGAAAAAGATAGAGCTATTAGAAAATGAGGGCGTGAATATCAGCGATGGCCGCATAATGGATTTCATCAAGAGAAGAATTCAGATTTATTAGGTAGCCGAGCCGTGGGATCTTGCCTGCTTTGCTAGTTCTCTCAAATGAGTCGAGGAGCGAACCTGACCACCCTTAATCTTTTTGTACATGACCCAATACACTTCCCTACTGATATCATTCCGATCCTTTAACACCCTAAGATGACGTCTTAAAGATCTAACTTTTGCTACATAAACTTCTTTTTTACCGGTTCTAGCAGTTTTCTTGCCCTTCTTAGAACCTGAAGCCATGCCTCGCTTTTGTCGTGTTTTTCGTTTTGCTTCAGCTCTCGCCCTCGACGTTCCTTTTTGCTTTACGGTCCATACGGTACCATTCTTTATCAACGAACGCATATCTTCCCGCGTTATCGCGTCACCGACATCCTCAAGCTTGTCTGGTTCGAATCTAACTCGATTGAGTCCTAGACCCAATATACGAGAAATTAACTCTCTTTTTTTTCTTAGATTTACGACCATTAGGAGCTCGCCTCGTTTGGTTCACTTTCTAGTTTGTTGGTTTGTTCGACTTCAGGCTTGATTTGTTCTCCTTTTGCCTTGCGTGGATTCAAAACCTTTAGCTTCATCCTGATGACTTCTGACATTATTACTTCTCTTTTTCTCCTGCCGACGGTACGGCCAATTCGAACCGCGTCTTTGCCAGGATCGATTTTTGCCAAGTCGTTCTTGTTAAAGACCATTACTTCAGTATAGCCCGAGGGGTGTAAGCCTCTGGAAGCTCGAGGGCCTCTGTAACCGATTTTAACCAATCGAGGGACACCTGACACTTGAAGCCTCATCTTGTTATCCTTGCCTTTAGGCTTCCTCCAATTGGGTGCTAAACGATCATATCTCCAGCTTTCTTGTCGTACAAATTTTGGCCGTGTACGAGATACTTTCTTCCTTGTCTGGAGAAGATCCTTGTTTATAACCATAAATCTTGCAGTGTCAAGGAGACCAGTTTTAAATAAAAACGTTTCTAGAGGGTTTAGAACCCGATTAAAGGGCAAAACGTTCCGGGAGCCAATGGTAGTCCATGATGAACTAAGATCACATAGCGCTAGAATTAATAATTTCGAAGATTAGAACAATGCATGAAAAAATATGAGCTACCCGCACTTCCGTATGCATATGATGCATTAGAACCGCATATTGATGCAAAGACTATGGAAATACACCACACGAAACATCATCAAGCTTATACGGACAAACTCAATGCAGCACTCGAAAAGTGTCCTCCTGAAATTCAAGAAAAAGACATAGTAGAAATATTATCAATTATTGACAAAGTTCCTGCTGAACAAAGAAGTGCTGTCAACTTTAATGGTGGAGGCTTTGATAATCACCGAATATTTTGGAACAACATGAAATCGAATGGAGGAGGTGAACCAGGCGGGACTATTGCTGATGCAATAAAAACTTCTTTTGGAAGTTTTTCAGACTTTAAAGAGAAATTTTCTTCTACCACTGCAGTGATTCAAGGTAGCGGTTGGGGATGGCTTGTCTATAATCCATCTACCAATAAAGTTGAATACAAAGCAATGCCAAATCAAACAAGTCCACGAACCGAAGGTTTGATACCGCTTCTCGGATGTGACGTATGGGAACACGCCTATTATCTCAAGTATCAGAACAAAAGGCCTGATTACATTTCCGCATGGTGGAATGTTATAAACTGGGACGATGTGGCTGCTAGATATGACAAGTCGAAAGGAAAATAGCTAAATATAGTCTACGAATGATGACGGACACCATTTGTTTGACTTATTTTTTTATTATCACTTAATCGATCCAGTCGAAGACATTAATGAGAAAAAAAGGAGAAAATAGTTTTTTCGAAGTGGCCATGCAACAGATTGCAGAGATCTGGGCCTTTGACCTCAAGCCATTACGACATAATATGCATTACACACTTATAATATCGAAACTTCAAAGATTCTGCACTATGTTGATGAATCCGAACTTTTCCCTTGTTGTTCTATTAACAGCCATGTTGTAATCAAAAATTTTTTGTGAATACTCCTTTAGGACCTTCATCATCGGATCTACGGACTTTTCTGTATAAAATCCTGGACAATCCCCTGTTAGTTGAAACGAAGCATGTATAACTGGTCTTCCGTCCGAACTTACTTCCGTCCATGATGCGAATGGATAGAGCGAGCACACCCCTGGCTTTTCTGGATGTAACTTACAGCTTCCTTCATGGTCTAGGAATCTGCACGGGACTGGGACCCCATCTTCGGCGTCAGCTTCATTCGATTTTCTTTTAAGAGAAATCATGCTTAGGGTTGTGA
>JALZOS010000068.1 GCA_030913755.1 Thermoproteota archaeon
ACGTAGTGTAAAGCACTGTAAATATAACATATTAAAAAAACAAAGACAATGAAAAAGATGAATAGCTTGTCAATATTCATTGCTGCATCACTACTAACAGGTACCCTGGCTTTGATTTCAATACTGGGAACACAATCGGCAATGGCAGATGATAATAATAGCCATAATAAATTAAAAATAAATCAGGGAGCAAACCAGGAGAACGATTGTAAACTAAATAATGAACTAGACAAGAAGAGTAAAAGCGATAACCTGTTTGGATGTGTGAACGTGTCATTCAACATAGTGTGCTTACCAGAATCTGTTTGTATCCTACCACACGAAAATACACCATTCATACAATCTACCCCCACCTAGGGTTCGACCTTTTTTTATTTTACCCATATTGTATTCATAATAGACTTGAACAGCTTACAGGAGAGTTGTACTAAGACTTTGAAGAATCGATCTGGCGTTATTAGTCAGTTGGCAATTTCAACGTATGAACGAGTATTACAGTAAGAGTTAAGTTGGACATACTGCATTAAGAGAGTGATGTCATTATTTGGCGGAGGCGGTGGTGGGAACACAAATAAGAATAAGTATGTCAATTTAACTCTAAGTATAAAACAAACTGTGTTGGAACGTGCACATCATAGATGTCAGGGATGTTCGGTTAAGTTTAACGGAAGTAATGGCCCATACTTTGAACATATAAATGGTTCTCTCAAGGACAACAGACCGGCAAATCTTCGAGCACTCTGTGAAAAATGCTTTGAGCCGGTTAAGAAGAAGGAGAGTAGAAAAGGAATACTTGGCACTGTGCTTAATAATTTCGGATCAATTATTGGAAAATGAGATAAAGAATGCACTATATTCTTTTTTAGGGTTTAATTCCATTTTTCCATCCCAGCTTTAACTTGTATTAGAATGTATATTCTCATTACCTATTAATAGATCGCGGAGTATTTAATCAAGTCGTGATCGATTTCCTCAATTTTTAGAAGTTAAAAATAGAGATCGATGATCCTGGGAACAAAAGTGTTCAATCTTTACAACGCCATAATTTGAATTACCCTCAACATGTGGCCAGTCATCTCCTTCAAAAGTATTGCCGCAGTACGCACAAGTTTTCTTCATTCGTAAATTAATTCTACGAAGTAACTTATAAGCCGCATGATTGCCACACATTATGTTACTTTTTTGAGGATATTACTGTCGTTGTCGTTGTCGTTGTCAGGACATAGACTGCTTCTACTGACGACCATGCTCAATGAGCGCAGCTAAACGATCATCCTTGGGCTGCTCTTGTATTGAATTTGGTATGATGGTATTTCGATAATGAAATACTCTGGAAGCGAAACTAATTAATAAATTACCATGCTATTCTTAATCATATAATTGGATATATACAAGCAGCATAAAAAAATAGATCGACCAATTTCAAACGAAGATCTGCTAATTCCATTTGAGAAGTGGTTGGTTGCTTTTTCTAAAATGGATTTAAGTAAGCATAACTTGATATTAAGGGAATTTTATGCTCAGGGATATTTCGAAGCATATGATATTGTAATGACCTACGCAGAAAAAACTCACAGTGAAGTGGTGTGGTTTAAGGAGAAGCGAAATTGTGGATATCCTGAAAGCAACATTAACTTCCTTGGGCTCGAGCATTTTTGTACCTACTGTAATAGAAAGTTTAGTAACCGAGAGCCTATTCCTTGTCTGAATGAAAACTGCTTTTCACATTTCTGTTCTGAGATATGTTTCCAAGATCATATCCATCTACGTAGACATCACCAATAATTTAGTTGAATTAGATTATCTGATATCAGCAGCTTTGGAATAGTACATTTTCTACTCTGCACAGTTGCTGAATCATATAATATAATTCCTAAGACAGACTCGTGTTATCGTTGGTGCAAAGTATGCGGGAACCCAAGATTTCTTGAGTATAGTTCAGTCATAATTCAATATTGCACCTCCGTACTTCTTGAGTAATTTGTAATTAATCTTTTCTCATTATCAAAGTAACGATTTTTATTCTGTCGGAATCTCCTTTAAATTGATCCAAATAATGCGAAGAAAAATTGGATGGTACTCCATCCATTGTTCTTAATTTGAATCCTATTGAAATAAAAACTGATTCTAACCAACATTTCCACGCTACAAACGCAGCCGTTGAAACTGGTCGAAAGAGATCGTCAGTTAGCTCTGTGACCAGAATTAGTGAACCTGTTTCCTTCAATTTCTTGAGCACAATTTGATAGAAAGGTACCCACAATTCTTGGAAATCATTGTCGATATAGCGGGGAGCGGGCAATACGGATATAATTTTATCTATAGATTCCTCTGGAAAATCTGGTAATAGTACTTCAAATGAATTATTGATAAAATGTACGTTACATCTTTCTATGAAATCACAGGATTTCTTATATTGTGAAGTGTCTGATTCTATACCAATCGCCAGTACGTTACTGCTAGTTTCGTGCCGAACTAGCTTCTTTAAGAGGCGGCCATCTCCCGACCCCAATTCAACAATTACCTTTTCATATTTACCAATCATTGATAAATCCCGCTAAATCATGAAGGTAAGAAGCCTTCGTGTTATTGCGATTTTAACAATTCTGATTCAAGCAATTGTTGGACAAGTTGCACTACTTCTTGCTCTACTTGTTGTCTTGGCAATCCTAATTTTGATGAAAAGTGGTCTGCCAATTGAGTAATCGTTTTTGTTCCATCACAACTATCCCAGAACTCCACTATTGCCTGATTAACCATGTGGCCATGTTCTTTATCGTTCATAAGTATCAACGAACCATCTTCTTGTGTAATTAACCTCCCTTTGGCCAAAGGTTGGTATTTTTCGTAGTCTATTTGAAACCTGAGCTTTGGCTTTCCGAACCCCAGTTGGTCGCGAACAGAGGGTTCGATTTTGTCTACACTCCAAGGAGGATCCCACACTATTGACACATTTATGCCAGCGACACCGTTTATTTTACCAACATACCGCTTTACATCACTTACCAAAGTATCATGTAGAGGGCATCCTCGAGTCGTCATAGTCATTTCAATGTCAACATTGTTTTCTTCGTTCACTTTTACACCATATATGAGGCCCAAGTCAACCACATTAACTGGAATTTCAGGGTCCATACATTTTCTCAAAGCGGAGTAAACTTCTTCTTGCGTAACTTTGTCCGGCATCTCTTAATGAAAGAGGTTTCAGAGATTAAATACTTTATCTATCTATCTCTATGTTTTTTTCAATACTATTTTTATAAGGTGGCTGCAAAATACATTTCTCTGTAATGATACCCGCTATAAGCTCAGGTGGAGTGATGTCAAAAGCTGGATTTAACACGCCTACTCCTTTGGGTGCAACTACCCTATTTCCGACTTGTAGTATTTCTTTTGCATCTCGTTCTTCTATTACGATATCACCTATATCGCTTTCCAAATCGAAAGTAGAGATCGGAGCAGCGACATAAAATGGAATCATGTGTCGACTGGCCATAACAGCGACTTGGTATGTCCCAATTTTGTTAAATACATGCCCAGTTCTCAACACTCTATCTGCACCCACTATTACTCTACTAACCATTTTTTGTGACATTACATATCCTACAGCTGTATCTGGGATTAGACGGACGTCTATTCCGTCATGCTTCAGTTCAAAAGCAGTAAGTCTTGAACCTTGCATAACTGGTCTGGTTTCGGTTGCAATTACACGTACCTCTTTTCCACTTTCCCGTGCAGCCCGAATGACACCAAGAGCAGTGCCGTATGCAACTGTCGCAAGAGACCCAGCATTACAATGTGTTAAGATTACTTCTCCATCATTTATCAGCTCTGCTCCGTTCTTCCCTAGCTTTTTGTTTGTGCTAACATCGTCTTGAGCAATTTTTAAGGAAAAGTCAAGAATTTCTTTACGAATTTGATCAACGGAATTCCCTTCTCTTGCCTTCTTCATAACTAGGTCTAAGGCCCATACGAGATTAACCGCTGTAGGTCTGGTTGCTCTTAGCAGTGTATAAGCAATTTCCATATCAGACAGCAATTCAGCAGTATTACCCGCTTTGCTCTGGAAGGCTGCAAGACACATGCCAAAGGCCGCTGCAACACCTATTGCTGGAGCTCCTCGAACAGTGAGACGCTTTATGGCCTTGGCAATATCCTGGTACTTGGTATATTTAACATATTCAAGCTTTGTCGGCAACTTCGTCTGATCTATCATTACTACCTTTCCATCTTCCCATGACACAGTGAGAAGTGAATTATCCAAGACGTAGTTTTTGAACCGACCCAATACATGGTAAAGTCTAATCATTATTATAATAATTTACTGCATGAAGATAACATGATCAAATCGTGTCTATGTTTAGAAGAAAATATGGTCAGAAACGCTAAAAAATTAGGATGATTCAGAATCCCTGAATAAACGTTCCAGATGAGGAATGTGATTTACAGCCGTTTTACTCGCTCCACATTCGAATTGACATTGTTCGAATCATATTGACATATTGTTTCTTTTCTCAATTGATTGATTTGGATATCGAAGCGCTTTAGAGAGATAATTGAAAGTTTGTATATTTATCGGCAAAATTTGGAAAGAACTAAAATTTCAGGTCCTAATATCGAGGAGAAGATGACATTAGTTTAGCAACACTGCCTAATGAATATCCTACTACCGAGGCTCTATAATTTCACCGATTGTTTGATTTAAAGCAGCTTCGGCTATGTCAGAAGAGTGTTCGGCCGTTCTTCTTATATCTTCTAGAATTAGTTTTAAATTCACAAGATTATAGTCAGCGACCTTCTCCCTATCCATAAGAGAAATGATCTCTTCTTCAATAGCCCTTACATTGACTGACCTATCGACTATACTATCTGCCAAGTAATAGTCTTTCCGCAAAAATGCTTCCACAGAATCATTAAGGAGTGTAAGAGACATTTGGCTCATCTCCTCAATTTTTTCGAATAATTCCTGGGGTAATTTCTCACCTATCTTTATGGATTTGACGGCTATACCTGTGGCGTGATCTGCAATTCTTTCGATGCTCTTCACTGCCACATGATAACTTATGCAATCTGCAGGGCTTTTTAGGCCTATTTCATTCAATATCCTCTCGTTTTGGGAGGCTATTACAAGGTTTCTAAGTATATACAGGCTAAATCTGTCAACCTCATCGTCAGATTTGATTACCGCCATTGCAAGATCTTTATTGTCTTCTGATAATGCAGCCATAGCATCTTTGTGCATAGATGTTCCAATCAAGAACATCCGTCTCACGGCAGTCTTAACTGACAACTCCGGTAGGCTCGAAAGGACTTGAATTGTCATTATGTCGGAGGACTCGGCAATGATTTCGGTTCCCACTAAGTTTCTTCGAACCACCTCCCTAATTGCCTCCCGCTGTTGAGGGTATATCCTGCCCGACTTTGACTTTAGATTGATCACATTATACCCAGTCAAATACATTGACACAACCTTACGTTTGAGAGTATTTTCTTGGTCCTCTTTTGTGACGAGTGAATGAACCTCACCGCTTGCTATCGGTGCTCTCACGGTATTCGGAAATATCGAAAGTGAATGATTTGCCTCACGTACAATCGTAACGGAATCTCCAGCCTTGAGATGCATTTCACTGATCCATTTTTTAGGGATAGAGAGAATGTAAGTAGAACGTCCAGTATATTGTATTTTTCTAACTTCACTATTTTCGGAATATGACATCAATATAGATCACCATTGACCCGAACCCTTAAACATGTTATGTTAATTTACTATATAGATCTAGATATCCGATACATTTGTAGCCAGGATCCTATAGTGG
>JALZOS010000080.1 GCA_030913755.1 Thermoproteota archaeon
TAAAAGACCTGTTTAGGCTTGAAGCTTTGTAACAAATTGCAATGCTGTTCTATCTCGATTACAAATTTTGTATAATTATTATTCCTGTTGGAGACGTATGAATATGGCTTCTTAAATTGGAAAATGATAATTCGTCCATTTCTTAATATCTGCGTTAAAGCGTCTATGCCTCGCTCCTTTCTTTCTATTTTCGCAGGAGAAATAATAGTAACGTTTGTTTTAAACCGCTGTTTTATTATCAGTGATATATCACACAGTATATTTGCTTCAGTTGTTCTCTCGCTCGCGGTGCCCAATTTCATCCTAGATGGGGAATCGTGCAATAAGTACTAAAAGTATTCGTTTGTCAGCCGTACCGAGTAATTTAGCTATTTGGATTGAGATTGAAACCTACGAGGATTGACTTTGACGAAGAAGGCGGTTGAAATCTGGGAATAAAATTAGATAGTCATGCACATAATTGAATTAGAATGCGATTATACCTAATAGGATACCCATTCGAACTAAAGATAGCATCAGCTTCGGTTATGTTGCAGGTGATATAGGAATGACATTACAGAGGCAATGAGTTTCTACTGTGGATCGAAGAAAGATATAGACTGTCACGTGGTCAACAATGGGCAGAAAGGATTTGAGCTCAGATTTGGTATTATATCCTAGCATCAGAAATTCTAAAGTCTACCTCAAACTCTAATAGTAAGTTGATAGTGTGCATAAATGAATTAGCAAATGTATTACACAAAAAAATCAAAGCAAATGCAACTTCGCCCTCTAATATCATCCGTTATCTTCTTGTTTGTGTTGATTATTTCCACTTTTACAATAGTGACTAATACGCCACTTATTTATGGTCAAACAAATCAAACTGTATCTGACAATGCAGACTTACTGAACATACAAGATATACCAGCAAAAAAAGTCCAGGTAGGAGATATTGACATTGCATACAAGATGTTAGGTAAAGGTGACCCTATTTTACTCATTAGCGGTAGTGGTAATGTTATGGATGTTTGGCCATCATCGATGCTGCAGAAACTGTCAATAAATCATACAGTAATTATATTTGATAACCGAGGGGTTGGGAATACAACGGCGGGTACAAGACCATTTTCTATCGGTCAATTTGCAAACGATACTGTTGGATTGTTGGACGCTTTGGATATACAAAGAACAGATATTCTTGGATTTTCTATGGCTTCCTTTATTGCTCAGCAGCTCACGCTTACGCATCCGGAAAGGGTTAACAGGCTTGTATTATATGGTGCATCCTGTGGTGGACAAGAGGGAATACCACAGACGCGAGAAGTTACTATGACCATATCTGATTTTGTTAATAATCGTTCTCAGAATGCAGATGCATTTTTATCTGTCACATTTCCGCCAGAGTGGATAAGAACGAATCCCAACTATCTTGAAACCATTCCAAAAACCACAGAAATAGTTCTTTCTACTACTCTGGTGAAACAGTTCAACACTGTAGAAGACTGGTTATCAAGAAACTGGACTGGAGTTTGCGATCAGCTTCAACATATATCCATACCTACCTTGATCATTACTGGAGCTGAAGATGTCGCTGTACCCGCAGCTAACTCATTGATTCTTGTACAAAAGATCCCAAGCGCGTGGCTTGTACAAATAAAAGGAGCAGGACATGGGTTGATGTATCAGTATCCTGAGGAGTTCAGCGAAATAGTAAAAACCTTTCTTTCGACGACATTTAATTAACTAAAGTGGTGTTAGTCGAAGGGCATCAACTTCAGGTTGCTTTAATAACAATAGCAATGCTTTATCTGTATCATGCACGAGTTGATGCAAAGTGCCAGCCAATAGAATTAAGCGCAACATCGTACGGAGTATAAAAGACGAAGATGTCTATGACCTGTTGAGAAAAATACCTCCAGGGAAGGTTTCCACTTACGGTGATCTTGCGAAAGCACTTGGAAATCCTTCAGCTTCAAGGGTAATAGGATCTATACTTGCCAAAAATCCAAATCCAATAAAAGTGCCATGTCATAGGGTAGTAATGTCAGATGGCAAAGTTGGAGGATATGCCTATGGCACTGCTAGAAAAAAAGAGTTACTTGAGAAGGAGGGAGTGTTCTTCACCAATGGAATCATTAACGATTTTAAAAATGTAAGGGTCTATCCTTGATTTAATAAAACCGAGACCAAGAATCCTTGAGTATTAGTGAAATTATACAAGAAAAGATTTCTGATACTGACTGGCAATCAGTTACAAAAAAAATGAACGAGAAAGGATATGCATTGGTCCCACAATTCCTACCAGTTCAATATTGCGAAGAACTTATTGGCAAATACGACAACTCAGCTATCTACCGCAAGACCATTACCATGGACAGGTACCGTTTCGGATTAGGCGAATATAAATATTTCAATTACCCTTTACCGGATCCAATTCAGACCCTGAGAAACGCCATTTACCCGAAACTTGCTCCTGTTGCCAATGCATGGATGAATATGTTAGACATGAAAAGACGATTTCCGGATAAGTTCGAGGAACTTCAAAGGCTATGCCAAGAAAATAATCAAACTAAGCCGACAGTCCTAATTCTAAAGTATGGTAAGGGCGGATATAATACATTGCACCAGGATTTATACGGAGAAATATTTTTTCCTTTTCAATTAGTTTTCTTCCTTAATGAGCCTGATGATGACTATACTGGAGGAGAATTTGTATTAACGCAACAAATTCCAAGATCACAATCAAAAGCCATCGTCTTAAGACCGCACAAAGGAGATATGCTGATTATCACTACGAACTTTAGACCTATAAAAGGGAGTAAAGGATATTTTCGCGCTCAAATAAGACACGGTATAAGCGAAGTACACAATGGAGAAAGACATGTCCTTGGAATTATTTTCCATGATGCTCTAACCTGATTGCATGATACAACACAATCAGATTAACGATAAAGAACTCAAGAAACGAATAGGAAAAAAGATCTCCTTCGGAGGAAACTGATAGATTAGAATTTACTTGGCTCCTATTGTCTACAAAATAGTATATCATCGCAAAAACCTTAATAAGGTCTCAAGAATTCGAGTGTGCTTATGTTCAGCGCGCATAACAAGTTAGCATCTCTTGCTATTGGTGCAATTATAGCGCTTGTGCTCAACGTAGCTGCTACGTCTTTTAGTGTTGCTGTTACATCTACGGATCAAAAGAGACAAATTACACTAACAGCTTTGCTTGAAGACCAAGGCGATCCAAACAGATGGAATTCTTTGATTGTACCTGCTATGCAGGAATTGAGAGCGAGACACCCAGATAAAGACATACAATTAAACTACACAACGTTTCCGTATGCTCAGGCCAGGTTACAGATGCTAAAAGCATTGACCAACCAGACTCCCACTGACCTAGTATCAGTAGATCAAATATGGCTAGGCGAATTTGCTCAGAAAGGGCTCCTCACAGATCTTACTAACCGTACACAAATTTGGGGTAGATCTCCTG
>JALZOS010000165.1 GCA_030913755.1 Thermoproteota archaeon
ATATTCAACGAAAATATGGAAACGTGGATATGGCAATGGGACACTTAAATAGTGATATTTGCCCTAAATGTACTGGTCTAATTAGAAAAGGAACGTTAAAGAAGACTATTGGAGAATATGTAGATGAGAAAGGAAACAAAGTATCTGGACCTGTATACAAATGTGAAAAATGCAATTATACCACAAGAATTCGTGAAAGTCCAAACCCGACTCCTACATCGTCGGGAATGAATTTACAACAAGAAAGTGATAAAAAAACATTCTTTACTTGTAAGTTAGCGCCAATAACATATTGGGATTGCTATACACCAGAAATACCAAAACCAGTAACACCAGAAATAATAAACGAGTTAGCAACTAGCGCAAAGCCAAGATTAGAATTACATGAATACTTTCATCGGATCTTTTGCCAATGATTCGACTTCTAGATATAATTCCGTATCTTTACTATATAAAGCGGGCCCTAATAAAGCGACAAGTTTGGTATGGGCCGGAAGGGATTTGAACCCTCGACCCCCGCCATGTCAAGGCGGTATCTTAACCAAGATAGACCACCGGCACGTAATTTTCGGGTTTTTCGCCCTAGAGATCGCCTAATAATCCCATTTTGGGCATTACATACATGATAATATAAACTCCTCTTTCTTTTTGCAGACGGGTTATTAGTTTTAAGTGCTAGGCTATTTAATGGTCATTTTCTTGGATCAATATGGCCTTCGCGTCAATAGGATTCTTTAACATAAAGTGGATAGAAAAAACAAGCTCTCATTAGTAAGCTACATGTCCCCCTACCTTGAGATATGCTTTTGAATTCGTAGTAGTAGATGACTGACAATAACAGAAACTTCCTACATCAAATCTTGGGACTTGGAAAAAGGATAGAATACTATGCCAACCAATCATTTAACCTACTTTTTTCAAAATCTATCTTCCTATCATATGATTCCTCCGATGGCTGTTCAAGGTCTGTGACAGGGCCTTCCTTGTTGAAAAAATCCACAACGAGATATCCTGCTTTCTTATTACCTGTTTCCACAAAACAGAACCCTTTACCATCGAACTTTCCATCTTGTTCATTTTTTCTTTTATTTTCAATTTCATCAATGATTTGACGTGCCACTGCCTTTGCTTCTCCCTCGGCAAATATTCCTGCTTTAGGAATGGCAACATCTTGATTAACTTTTATTTCTGTTACATCCCCTACGGCAAAGACGTTCTCATGATCGGTTTTAAGAGTATACTTGTCAACTTTAATCCAATTTTCTCCCTTCTTAATCAGACCAAGGGAATTTTCTATCGCCCTGGGGATTTTATGATGTGGGATCAGTGCCAGTATGTCAAATTGTGTGCTGTTTCCATTTTCAAACTCTACCTTTCGTTGTCTATCAAACACTCTTTTTATTTTATGAAGTCCATGGAAATTGATATGATGCGTATTGAGTAAGTTAACAATATCCTGACTTATTTTGGGTCCTGCTACAGGTAATGCAATTGGCGTGGGCGTATAAATATCAATATCCACATTATGTCTTGTTCCATTTTTGAGTAAAATACCATCGATAATTAAGGACGCTTCGTATGGTGCCGGGGGACATTTATAAGGGATATCTGTTATGCAAATTGTTATACGCCCATTTTTTAACGAGAGTACATCTTGTCTTAATTGCGGAATTTCCTCTGCATTATATAAATTAAAAATTCCTCTTCTTCCATTCTCTTCAGGAGCATTTGTTCTTTCTGGAGTAAGATCCGAACCCAGTGCTATTATCAAATAATCATATTCAACTTTCTTATTATTTCTGGTTGCCACGATTCTTTTGTTAGCATCTATTTCAATTATTTCGTCGTTTAAAAATTCAATTCCTTTATTTTTTAGCTTGTTTAAAGAAATCTTAGAATCCTCTAGTTTTCTATTTCCGTTTAGTATCCATAAGTTTACAAGTCCCATCATAAAGTAGTCTTTTTTATCAATAATGACGATGTGATGTTCTGGGGATAACTCCTTTCTCAATATATTAGCGGCAGATAATCCTCCAAAACCTGCTCCTAAAATTAAGATAACTTTTCCCGCTGTAGTCAAATAGCTAAAACATATAAACTGACATCCTATGTAAAAAGATTTTGTTGTCATCTGAGCGTCAGAGACTCGTTTTTGGCAACATTGAACATGGTGGAAATCGGAAGACTGATCTTGGAAATGGGAACATCTTCGGCTAAAACAAAGTCGGATATGTTAGGATAGAAATGATATAGCTACCTAATGTATCCATGCTCATCTATCTTGTAGGAAAATTGCAAGGGCATAGCAGTGGCTTGGCTCTGCACTGCACTCATGGCTTCAACAAAATAAAAATAATGCAAATTTTGTTCAACAATAATACGGCGTCTCAGGGGTACCACATATTGATTTAAATGGAGCATAAGGCAATAAATGATGCTCTATTGGCTAGATCAAAGAAACTCAAAATCAATTTCAACTTGCCTGTCTACAACCTCAAAACAGGGATGTATGAGGATGCTGATGGTAAATATCGAACCTTTGCTGAGGCTCGACAAAAACAATGGAGATGTGACAAATGCGATCAAATGTTTCCAAATTATATACTGCTAAAGGATCATAAGACGGATTTTCATTCCTATTAGAACTTGAATATGCATTTGTGGGTTTGATCAAAAAAAGACAGAAGCGATTGTACTGATTCCTCTGTTTCCTCCTCTTCTTCGGTTCTTTCCATTTTAAGGATTGGCTTTGTCAGATTTCTCATTGGATTATCAGTAGCAAGAAAAAGGTTATTCAATACGCGTTAGTACTATTGTTCTCTGAACTAACCAGTGTTGCTTGTAAATTAGGATAGGGCCAAATAAGTTGCATGGAGGACTAGTGAGATAGTCCATTTACGGGAATATTCTTTATCCTCGTTTAATAGTAATATATAGACAGCTACTTAATTTGCCATATGATGAAATTCTGCGATATGTGTACTCATTTAATCGGTATGCCCATCGGAATTGAGGGAGGCCCGACTGTGATGGTTCCCATCATTTTGGGATGAATCAGGCAGAGAAAATGATACAATCCTTGTTCTTTGAATCTAACAGTAAATGTAGATATGTTTGAAAAACCTTTAGGAACCTTTCCTTCAGGCCATATGAATCCAGAGTTTAGATATTTTTCTGTCCCTGTCATATTATATTGTGCACCGTCGTGATCAAAAACTACCAGCTGGATTCTGATAACTTATTCTTGAGTTATTTGCAGAACATAGGTTGTGATGCTTTTCAGCAGGCCTTGGTATATCATTTTTTGCATCCCTAGATCTCTTCTCTTTTCCTCCTGCTATAGAAATTGCTTCTTTCAGAGATTATTTTAAAACGCCTGTTACTACCGTTGTAACATCTGATTGATGTCAATCAAATCCTAGGATACACACAAAAGCTTGAGACCATAGAGGATCAGCTATTCCCCTTAAAAACGCATACTGGGCGTATTAATCTACACTAACTTTTCGTGATTGCATAGGATAGTTTGATCATTCTCCTGATTAGGTATCGGAAGCGTATCCTCATGTAGCGGAAGGTTTATGGTAGCATGAGATCCCAATAGAATCCAAAAAAGATAGACTATCGCCATATTAATTTTTTAATCTAGTTAACTGGGTACTGGTGTACAACTAACTAATTGGTGGTTTAGACATCACGTGTGGGACGATTCAGAACGTCCCGGCTTACAACAAATTGAGGGAATTGAATACTCCATATCAAATAATGCATATTCTATCTTTTAGAATGTTCTGTAACAATATATCTAATATCTTTATAAACCGTCATTTAGAACGTTGGTCATTTATAATCATACACCGGTGGTCACTGCTAGGTAACCTAAGATACAACAAGTTATAGAAAGATATGTACTGCCAAGCTACTTTAAGTTAGTTATTTTCTATTGTACTTTGATCATCGTATGGCAGTACGTTACTGAATTCAAATAAACTCGAAGTTTTCACATTTGCTGAGTAGCGATAGCAACGTGCCATACACAACTAAATTTGCATTTGTGGCCAGTATCCTGATAATATTTGCTATGCTATCCGGTGTACTAACTCGTCCTGCAAATGGATTGGGCCTGCAGGATAATCTAGGATTAAATACAGAATTACTCTCTTCAAAGATAAATCTGGCAACAAAGAGTTTTGCAGACAAAGCAGACACGTCTGACACAAACAAAAGCGAATTGCAACAGACTACCTCAGATCCCTTCAAGTCGAAGGCTCTAAAGGAGAAACCAAATGTTTCAAATGTTTCATTGCCCCGAAACGACGATGTATCTAATAAGGAGGAGAATTCGACGGTCACAGATGCTTCTTGTGACAATCATCTTGGGTGCGAGAACAGCCAAACCCTATCTGGCGGGAAAGGTTTCCCTGTGGAAGATGGAGACGGGAGCACCGGGCATAAACAAACAATTAACTCAATGTCAAAAAACAAGAATCCTTTCGAACTCCCAATAGATATACCATTCCCATAGCTATTGCAACCCCAAGTCAGGACATAAAAATATTATAATTGGAAATGATTCGTATTTGAATCGCTATGTAAAACTCCTGTCTTGAGATTGATAAACTGTTTCAATTCCAGTGTCCTGGAGAGACAACAAAGATAATATAGATAAAATAAGTTACTGGCCTATTATTGGTTTCATATTCGATGTATAACATTAAAAAGCGTACTCTGTTTTCTATTTTGATATCTGCTATTATAATCATAGCGTTTTTTATGTCAATCAGGCTGTACCTGGGTGAGTTCAATCCAGTCTATGTTGTCGTGAGCGGAAGTATGATTCCTACCCTACAGATCGGTGACGTTGTTGTGACGCAAAATGATGGTCATGGAATTGGTGGCAGCGCACAATCTGCATTTGACCATTTAAAGAAAGGAGATATAATAGTGTTCAAGGCACCAGATGATTTTGATGAGCAAGGAAATCCTAGAACAATAGTGCATAGAGTCATATTTGTAGGGTTGGAACCGAGGAGCAATGAGCAGGTTGTTGCCACCAAAGGTGATAATAATCCTGAATCTTACTTAGGACTGGACTTTCCAATAATGAAGAGTAACTACATTGGTAAAGTTATCATTGTCATTCCTAAATTAGGACTGATTATTCAGCTCTTAAAACCACCTGTCAACTATATCCTTATAGCAATTATTATAGGTGTGTTTATTGTTTATCATTTTAAGAGGGAAAGAAAAGGTGATGCTAGCTCTACAGTTCCTGCCACGTCTTAATGCTAGAAAACTTATGGAGGTTAAATTGTCAGCGTAGAAATCCAAAAAGCTACTTTACTACTTCTTTTTGGTCCTTCATTGCCTATTAGTAAGGTTGTCAAACATTTGTTCTTCGTAGCATGTTTATTCGCCTAAGATACATTATGGTCGCTAACATAATCTACATTTCTTCAATTCTCGACTGTTTAAGCACAACACTTTCCATAGTTTCATTTTCAATAGAACAAGACATGTCACGTGACTTGCAATCAAAAATGGCTTAAGAATATCTCGTACAGAAGCCCTTAAATGAGGCTACCCTTGCCTCAAATTTTGTCAGTTGGATGATGCCTATACACAGACAAGTATGCAGAGATAAGAGCAATGCAAAAAAACAAAATGTCCTGATTTAGCAAAAATATAGTAAATTCCTCCAATTATATTAATACTTACGAGATTGACATAAAATGTAAGACCATATTCATGCACCAGCAAACTGTTCCCATATTATCCGAGGATGTATTCACTATACTTGGAGATAAACAGTCAGTAGAAATCCTCGAGACTGCTTCTACGGGAATGCGTTCATCTTCTAATGGTATACGTAATCAATCGAAGAAACAGTATTACGTGAGACTGAAACGTCTCGTTGAAATGGGCCTTGTGGAGAAAAGGAAATCTGTCTACAAGTTAACAGCATTCGGTTTACTTGTGTATGAGAATCATTTTAAGACTATGGAGAAGGTCATTCCGAATTACTGGCAGATCAAGAGTATCGATGTTTTAAGAACGAGAAATGACTTTCCACTTGACCAGAAGGAGAAGATCATCAATGAATACCTCACTACTTCTAGCCTAAATGGAATACTCAATACTACCCATCTAACAAGTTTTACCGTTGCGAAGAAGTTCGAAGACCTCATAGTAGAAGTCCTTAAAGTTATAGACAATGCTGAAAAGGAAATTTACTTCGCAACGAGATATTATGATCCGCATGTTTCAACCAAGGTATTCGAGAAATTTGGTAAGGGTGTTACAATACATATCTTGGATGGCAATCCTGAACAAATCAGTGTAGAAAATAGACTTGCTGCCATATTTAGAACCCCGCCAAATAGAGAGACTGCCGAGTTAGTTAAGAAGATTGTAAAATCTCCAAGATTTGATTTAAAAAGGCTTCCTGATTTACCTCAAAGTTTCATGGTGGTGGATGGAATCCAAGTAGTCTATGATACTGTTAATTTCATCAATCCAGAGCAATTCACAATTGCAATTTCAAAGTATGATGACACTTACTTGGCTCGGCAATTCATTGAATACTTTAAACTATTATCAAAGGACGCAATTACTCCCGAACTCTTAGTACAACAACGTTCTAAGTAAAGCGGGATATGCCATACAAAAATAAAACGTGAAAATTGATCTACTAGACGTACATTAGTCATGTCTGAACAAAGAGATCATCAAAAGTTCTGTTGTTCTTTTTGATAGTAAGGATGAATACAGATTAAACAAAGGGAAGGTAAGATTAATTGGTTTAAGGAAATTCATACGCAATAACGTACTAGGCAATTAGCCTTTCGTACTAAATTACTCTACTGTCGATTCTGATTATTCGTCGTAAGAATATGATTTGTTGCAATGTCAAAAAGAAACTTTCTAAAGTATCCTATTGAAAATAACAAACTAGCGGCAGAGAAGTATATACTTATAGATACGAGAATTGATAATTCCGCTGCTAGATAATTGACGCAGCCAGGTGTACAAACATGTTGCATTGTTTGATCGATTAGGGAAATCCCAACAGATGTACGTTCGAACGTTTTTTTAGGAAGTTGTTATAACTTAAGTTACCTCAAATATTCGCCATGAGAAGTTTTATTTTGCATAACCGAATTGTAATCACTCTCTTTTTGTCTCTCACCCTTTTACTCTCGACAATCATGATCAATCCAGCTGTGGTTAGGGCACAAATTCAGAGCCCAAGTATGCCACGAATGCTAACAAGATTGGAGTCAAGATAACCTTGCCTTCAGGTAATAATACAGTACCTTTAGGACAGCTTACGATTTACGGACTCTTCTGACAGCTCTGAAACCAATTGTAAGGTATATGTGGATTGGAATGATCTCAAACCAATGCAGAATGTAACTGCGATAGGCCCAGGTGGAGTAAATGATTATTCAAATTGGACTTTTATTTACGCCCAAAGTTATCATCTCATTGATGAAGGGACCAACGAACTTACATCCAAAATAGCATGTTCTGATAATCCTACTATTATTGGTAACAACAGTGTTACAACGAAGTATTACAGCATTAATGTCACTGGAGTAACAAATACAACTGATCCAACATTATTCAATCTGACACCCTCAGTTGATAATAGCACTACAATACCGGGTTTTCACAGTATTGCCTATTCTAGTATATTGCCACAATATTCAGGAACAAATGACACCGTTTCTCAACCTAGACAGCTCAACTTGGTGGTTCCCTCTAAGAATTACGATAACAGTAAAACTGATGATGATAACAGTAAAACTGATGACAATGTAGATATTAGTTCTAACCATGATGCCAAGAAGAAGGGTACTAGCCAAGATAGTAAGGATGTTCATCATTCAAACAGCGTAAAGTATCTAAACGTGAAAGAAAAAAAATGGACAAAACAGAACACTTCAAGTTCAAATGGCATGGTTCGGACGCTAATGACCTGAAAAAGTCCATCAAGTCGTTGGTTCACGAAAAGATAGCAAGAATTGCTGAAAGGTTATCAAACATGGACTGATTTGTCCAATAGTGAATAACTGCTGCTACTTCGAATCAACTCTTGTTGCAGTACTATTTTTAACTGCAGGTTCGATGCTCTCAGCAATGGACTTCTTGGTATCCCTAATGCTAATGTGCAGACTTACATTACCTTAATCAGTTGAAGTTCCTCGTCCTACATAAAAACCTAGTAAAAGAAAAAATCTGGAACCCGGTCACAGGTAACAAATCATGCGTTATGTTTGCAACGGTGGTTGAATCTCTACCTTAGGGTAAGTATTGTTTTGTCTTACATATTCCTTTTTTTATTGGTATTAATCGCATTTCCACTGGTTTTCTTACTAATTCAGTCTGCTAACTATCATAAGAGAAAAAACTGCCGTTAAGAGATTCGGATGCATCTCGACCCTTATTCTTCCCTCTTGGGTTAAGCCCATATACCGTATGAATCGCGATACTCCAAATCAAAACGAATATCCGAAATGTGGTTCAACGATGAAAAAGTTGGATAAGTTGACTCGCTGTCTTTTAAATCACAATGATCTACATTCACTTTATAGAATTCAACTGGGTGTATCCTGGATTGCTCAATGTTAGTAGGAGTAGATGAAGATTGGGCCAAGTAAACTATCAATATAACTGAAGAACGGAATACATAAATTAACTTAAATTTGTTCAAGAACTATGAATAAATTGACATTAGTGGCAGTGTGTTTAGCACTGTCATTCGGAATTAGCTTCGCAATGATCACGCCATCGGTGATGGCACAGCCGACATACATGAACCAGAGTGGAATTAACATGTCAGCTCCCGAGACAGTTGGAATGCTTGAGAACGCAACTGGTAACAACACCCAAGTACTTGAGAACGATACCAGTATTGGCAATCCTAACAACACCTTACTTAACAGCTTGGCAACAAACGAAAATCAAAGTAATTAGAACCCTGAAATAGGGGTTCAGCTTTATTTTTCCATCTGTCTTTGAATTTTTTATTGGCTCTCTATATTACTTTCTATTTGCCTTTCAGGCTAATTTCTCAAGTCTCTTATCTAGAAGTTCTAGGCAAATGACGTAAGGATTAACTCGACAAGATTCTACCAGGTCACTAATTCGAAATATGATCTAAAACATTCAACGTCTCTTAAGTCAGTGACCCTGTTATGTGATGCTAGGATACTAATGGTCATAAAAAATGAGGGGGGGGATTGAAGTGCCCTGTCCCCAAATACGTCTAGAATATAAATTAGTGTGACGAACAATGAATTTGATTCTAACTTCGGCATCGTACTACCACGCAACCTCTATAAAGTAATTAGTTATTAGAAAAGGGTAAGGTAACCTGAGAACATAATTAAGGTGGAATGGTAAATTATTGATCCATTTAAGATTGAAGCACAATTAAGGAACTCGTTTGGTAATTTTCGTACCAGTCTAGGATTATTCCACTCATATCCTTGCCCTTGTAGCAATAAGATTTTCGTCGTGAAATAAGTCTGTCAAATCTCCCTTTGATGTAAACCATAGATTAGCGTTCAGTTTAGTTGGTATTAGTAGAATCTTAGTTTGGTTTTGGCCATCAGTCAGTGTAGACTCGACATATCATTCAACTTTGGAAATTTTCTAGATTCTCAGCTGAAATAAGCTTTTGTATTAGTTGGTTCAATTAATATTGTTACAGCTATGGATTATGATGTGTTGTGTAAGCAGATAATGGAGTCGGATCAAAAGGTTCGTTTCGCGGGTGTGTGTGATGACACTGGTGAAATAATATGTGGTGGTCAGCGCGAAGGAATAGAAAATATACTTTCATCAGAAGAAACCCGGAGGTCAAACTTACAGGCATTAGCAAGGTGGGGCTTACGTAATGCCTTGGCACCAAGAACTGGAAAGGGAAAATATGCGATGGCAGAGTATGAAAAGATAAAGCGTATTACAATACCTTTAGAAGATGCTCATCTCCTTTTGGTAAGTACTGAAGTTGGAGCCGACCATGGAAAGATAATTAATAACATACTGAATCTGCTAAAGACCTGATATCGACATATCAACAACTGCTCTGATAGCCTGTGTTGGAGAAACAGTTGAAGCCGTGGTTGGTCAGTTAGAAATTCTTAGATATCAATCAATGTCAGTTAACTATACTCCTGACCAGATCATTAAAAGGTATTTAAATCACCAGTATGTTCCTTTAATTGGTATCTAAAACTTTCTATCTAAATTATTAGAAGTACAGATCAATTTACACGCTTGGTTCTCTCTGTTCGTGTGAAGCTCCTCTCCCTGTTACGCCACCAGTATAATCTCCAGCAATATCTATGACTTCTTCTAAGTCTGATAATTCCTTGAGAAATTCCAAACTAAGTCTCTGATTTACTACATAATGGGTGCCGTTATCATGTATGGAAGGAACCATTCCTGTTTTTTGCATGATGTACTCTCTCATTTTCTCAGAATCAGTTCCCGGCTTTGTAAATATTTCCACCATATAAAACGGAACCTTTTCAGGATTTTCTTCTATAGACATCAATAAGGAATGAACGAGGGCTGGGTCTACTTTAGGAAAATATGTTTGGTACAGAGTACGTAATCCCAGAAAGACACTCTTTATTTCTCTTAGTTCTGACAAAATATGATAATAGTAAGGTGTCTCTAACTATAATAGTCTTGTGACCAAATCATGAGTAGTTTATATTATTTCTTTATTCGAAATTCATATCCATAGAAGCAATTTTAGGCAGCGTGTGGTGATCTAAAAGTAAATCGGTTAACTTTGTTATCATGATCATCTTCAATTAAATTCAAATCATGACTAATAGTAGTTACCGAAACATAAGATCCATCTAGTATTTCATTTTTGTCACTTGAAATGTGGGGATTATAAAATATTTATTAGCTTAGATCGAATTCATAAATGGTTGTCAGATCACATCATACTAACGTAAGTAATAAATTTTCAGAACACGAGTTTTCTAATTTGTTATCTATCCAATATGGGAAGGGTGGTGTTAGGGATAGATTTGACGTTAATTGGAAGTCAATCTTTATTTGTGTGAAGTCATGATTGTCGACCGAAAATTGCTCGATGATGGACACAATTGGGGCTATAGCACAAAGGTAACTCGGACCAAGGTAATTAGAGTAGTCTTGATATAGTAAATAATACATTCTTTCTACTTTTGAAGAATCTCCTTCATTGAGGACCTACAGCC
>JALZOS010000173.1 GCA_030913755.1 Thermoproteota archaeon
ACCATATACTACCAACGTTCAAATTCCTAAATAGAGTAACTAAGAATTGTCAGTCATTGATGACACTAGCCTACGGTAACTGGACCTTCTACTACAGGGGCTTGACATTTGTCTCCAGGAAATTCAGCAGTTACTTGCCATGTTCCTCCTGTCACACTAACAAAAAAGTCATCGAAACATCTGCTTTCATCAGTCTTCATAGTACGGTATGTGACATTGCCTATTGGATCAACGTACTTGAGGATAATCTCATTTCTTGGAGGAATTATAGTTATCGCTACTTCTGTAATCATTGAAATACCGTAACCATACAATAGGGAAAGAAAATGCCGCCATCATATTTCCTATTTTTCAGATGAAGTATTGTAAATTAATCCTCCTTCAATAAATCATATTTTTGACCAAAAGCATAAAGAGCCTGGTTGAAAGCTTCCATAGGAGGATTTACCAATCCAGCTCCAATATAACCAAGTCCAGCTTTCCTGTGAGCTACGGCTGTATCGATGATCGGGAGAATCCCTGTTCTTACTACCTTTCTCAAATCAATACCTGTCGCAGTTCCTTGAAAATTTAATATTGGAATCGTGAAGGAATCATTAAGACCCATTGTAATTTGCCTCATTTGCTTCGTGTATCGAAGAGCATCTTCTGAAATTCCACCAATCAATGACAGGATGGCAGGAGAATTGGCTAACGCAAACCCTCCAACTCCAGCTGTTTCAGTGATCGCACTATCTCCAATGTCTGGATTCCCATCCTCTTTTCCATATCCTGGAAAATATACAGCATCGATTATACCTGCCGGTCCTGTGAACCACTTGTTTCCAAGTCCGCTGACTTTTATTCCAAAGTCAGTTCCATTTCTTGCCATGACTGTAACAAGCGTGCTGTATTCTATATTAGCAGCAGCTTGGGTCATTGTTTTGCATGCACCCATGCTTAAACAAAGAAAGAAGATTTCATTTTCGGAAAGATATCTAGCCACTTTAGATATGTCCTTCTTGTCTGCTACGTCAAGCAAGAAAGGCATCACTATGCTTTCAAATAATACAGTGCCGGCAGCAGGCCGATTGTGAAGTTCATCCCCCATATGTAAAGCCCTAGCCATAATTGCCTTTAAATCGATCCCACCACTTAGTCTGACTGCTTTAGCAAGGGATGGTGCCAAAATGTCGGTCCAAAATCTGAGAACCTCGATTGCGCTCTTATCAAACGCTCCAAACTGAACCTTATTTTCAACCAATCTGCAATAGCAGGTGTTCCCATGTTTGCGATCGTTTACAACGAAAACTGGCATTGAAGCAGAGATAACGCCAGCCATTGGTCCAACTGCATGGTATTCATGATTGGGAGAAAACTCTATTTCTCCACGCCGTATGGACCGTACAGCTTCATCCCAATCACCAGCTAAACCTTCATAAATCATCGTGGCAACTACTGCTCCTTTCAGAGGTCCACACATTCTCTCCCATTTTATTGGCGGGCCTGCATGTGAAATCGAATTTTCCTTCATATCCTTAAAAACTTCCATTGCCGGTTTAATATCAACAAGAAATGGCCTAGAAGTCCCCATCTTTTCTATAGCGGATTTGTTAGCCTTCTCTATGCTGCTTTTTATCTGCCTAGCCGTTTTTATCCACACTCCCCTTAAATAGAATCATTATAGTGCTCATGGTAATATGTGAGTTCCAGTAGATCCAGCCACAGCATCGGTGAGCTTGTCAAGGTGTGCTATTATTGATTCCTTACCACCGTTTTTAATGAATGAAGTTGCAGCTTTAACTTTTGGTGCCATGCTTCCCTCCCCAAGTAAGTTGTTATCAAAGCCCTCCAGATCCTTCATCCTGATATTGGTCAGGAGTTTTTGATCTGCCTTTCCATAATTTTCGTAAACTCCATCTATATTAGTTAGAATTACTAGCTTCGTAGCACCAATAAGAGTAGCCAAGCGCTCAGTCGCCAAGTCTTTATCAATCACGGCATTGACTCCGATTTTCGCGCCATTTTTTTCTATAACTGGTATGCCACCCCCTCCGCATGCGATAACAAGAAAACCTCCTTGCATTAGAGATTCGATTGCTTTATGTTCTACTATCAAAAGGGGGTCAGGGGACGGAACAGCAAGTCTATACCCGTTTCCAGCACGAACTTTCTTAATCATGAAATAGTCACTATCTTTTACCAATGTATCCATCCATTCCTGCTCTTCCCATTCATGAAAAACCCTCCCGACTGGCTTGCTAGGATTTTGAAACGCAGGATCGTTTTCATCGACTAGCACCCTAGTAAGGACAGTAGTTACTTCCATCTCCATGCCCCTTCTATCGATCTCATCTTGCAAAGTCTGTTCAATCATATAACCAATTACTCCCTGCGTTTCTGCGTTACAGGCGTGCAACGGTAATGCAGGATAGATACCATTTGCCAATCGGTGTCTCAATAGACTGGCACCCACCTGGGGCCCGTTACCATGTGTCAAAACTATCTTAAATCCTCTCTTGAGTAGATCCACAATTTGTTCGCATACTCCCCTAACATGGTCGCATTGCTGTTCAAATGTTCCACCTTCATTTTCTCGCATTAACGCATTTCCTCCAAGAGCAACGACAATAACTTCTGGGTTTACGCGAGTCAAAGTCTATGTGATGTGCCACAAATATTTAAGCGTATTTAACAAATGTTTGCAACTTTTTCATAAATCATAAAATTAGAAAACTCTGATATGTACAACTAAAACAAATCAAGCAAATTGAAATCGAGCCGAACCCAAATTAAGCACGAGTATCAGTTTAGGTTCCTTCATTATCTTCTTAAAGATGAATCAAGTTTATGCAATGAACTTGTTCCAAATTTTCTATCAATTAGTGTGTAAAGAGCGCATGTCATCCCAGTTACAAGATCTACACCAGAAGTATGCCCACGAAAGCTGAGCGGAACCATCTTCTTCGAGTATTCGTCTGCTCTCCCAAAAGCCAGTGAGTTTACCATCCCTTGGATTTCTTCATCGCAAATGCATTCTTGACTATACTCCATTAATTTATAGCTCGTCCATGATGTCATTGTTGAATACTCTTCAGGTAAAATTATTCTCTCAAAATCTAGGCACTTTGCACACCAATTGAACATTGTTAGAAATCCTGAAATAAAATCATCTCCAGCCGGAGTATACCCGGGTCCTCTACCACATAATTTGCCTAAGGTACGGGCCATGAACGCCGCAAATGCTGCATCATGGTCAGTTTTCTTACTGTTACTGTTTATAACCCGTATTTGTTCTGGAAGCAACCCCCTTGTAGTAATGTCTGGTGAAAGGAGACAGCCTGGCCTTGCCAGTTTGATCATTGAAGGAAAAATGCAATCAAACTTATCACGAAATTTTGATAAAGATCTCATTGTTACATATCCTAGATTGTTCTCAAATAACCTCGATTTTCTTACCCCTATAGTCACATCATTATCTATCATGACTTGGTCGCGATGTCCTCTTATAATGGAACCAAATTTCATGAAGTTCTTAAAACTAAGAGTACCACCGTCTTGAATAACGTTTAAGGTGATCGGTGAACGTACTGTATTGTTCGTAATTACGAATAGCCGGTTGTCTGTAGTCTTGATATTCGCTGCGCTATCAAAGACGCTTATCAATTGCCCTCTTATTCTGTTCTGATCAGTCAAGATATGTTCAGCAAAAAGGCTTCCTATCCAATTACCTTCAAAAATATTCTTTTTTATTTTAGGATAGCTAGTTTTGTGATCTGATAAATAAGATTACCCCTACAAAATTTTGGAAAGTATACGTTCCAACTTCGGATCCAATTTAGGTTTAGGTTTCCAGTCAACATGAACTGCTGTTACATTCTGACTGAGAAGAGAGTGATAGAATAAATCAAGTCCAATATTTATCACCTGTAGTTCCGTATTCAGTAAATTTCTCCCTTTAGCCAATCAACCCATTCTCTCCATGAAACAACGAGAATAAATCCTATCGAGATCAAGTTTCCCTCTAGATATTATGTGCGCGGAGGCAATTGCTGCCAAGGCATTAGTTGGGAAGACTAATGCTCCAGCATTTTCTAGTTTCCTAATGCTTTCATCATATCCTTGGGGATCTCTCTTCGTGCCACAAACATGAGTAACAAGGCTCAAATGCCTGTTGCTCTTTCTTGCGGTTGCTTTCACTTGCCCAATTTCCTTTAATACTGCTCCGACTGGATCTGGATTGGAACCATATCCCAATACAAAATCCATCATGATTACACCCACTTCAGGATCTTGCGATTCCTCGACCAGTCTTAACCTTCTAATTGTTGGATCGATCATAGGGTGTGGACGCCCTTGAGTGAATTCTTCTTCTCCCAAGTCTAGAACAGAATGTTTTTTACTCTTTGAAGAGGGAGGTAACTTTTTTGTTCCTCCCGTAGGGGCATTAGAGTAGAGGTCTTTTAATATACCATTCAAAATTACTTGCGTTTCGTAAGCAAATGTTCCCCCCGTATATAAAGCTCTAATATACTTCTGTTGCTCTCCAAAACTCTTCCATTCTTTTGCTACTGATCTTTGCAGAATTTCAGGTTTCATGTGAAGGCGCACCAATGATAGCTTATATTGCTCTTTGCTAGTCAGACTTGCAACTGCAAATACCGCTGAAGCAAGTGTATTCACCTGTACTATTTTGGACTTTATCGAATTTGGCAGAGAGTTGTCATGGCCCGCACCTATGAAAGCTAGCACGTACTTCTTCTTACCATGTTTTGCTATATAGTCGATTATCAGGTTCTTGGCGCGGACAGATGGAGGCTTGGAAACTATTGTCATGATTTCAATATCTGGAAGTTCTTCCAACACCTTTAGTGCTTCCAACATCATTAACCCACCTATCTTCTCTTTAGGATCGTTTGCCCCCACACCAAGACCATATTTTACCCCAATATCGCACTGATCTAAAAGGCTAGAAACCTCTTGAAGACCAGTTCCAGCTGCCGCAATTATTCCTATAGGACCTGTGCGCAAGACATTTGAAAACCCAATGCCCTTCCCATTTATAATAGAGGTCCCGGCGCCGGGACCTAAGACCAAGACCCCTTTTTTCGCTGCATACTCTTTTATTATTAACTCGTCATCAAGCGGGACATGATCACTGAAAATTTGCTGGTGGATCCCTTCGTTGCTTAGTTTTAATGAGATATCTTTCACATACTCACCTGGGATTGAGATTAATGCCAAATTGGCGTTCGACATAGAGACCAGTGCAGAATCCAAGTCTGTTGAGTTCTCAGAAACTGAGCTGCTTGTATCGGAACTTCCATCAGAATGAAGCAATTCTTCCACCTTTCTATGGGCAGAATCGATAGATCCTTTGTCCTCTGCCTTAATAGCTATGATCAGATCAGACTCGGTCGCTTGGTTGATTTTTGAACTTGGAAAACCAAGTTTTACAAGTACCGCTTTGTTGGTCTTTGTCCCCATAATCACAACTGCTTCCATAATACCGCTGCTGCTCCGTTTCATTATATCAGAGATTTTCAACAGATTAAGCGAATCTCTATAATAATTTGACTTTACCAGCACGTGAAAAATACCAGGACTTTGCAATATTCGTTACTCCTATTACGTATTTGCGACACCTTCAAATATTTAAGAATACATGCCCATTAAGTTGTAGCTACCGTAGTTTGTCTTTATCCTGCGAAATGATAAAGAAAAATGCTCTTGACCAAGGAATTATTTTATATGATATATCATAAATATGAAAATCAGTTCCCACAAACTATAATACGATGGCATAACGAAATAACATAATGACCAGAGTCGATACGAAAGTGGTTTCGCGTATACTCTTCACGTTGACAGTTTCAGTAAGTTTGGTTGCGGGTTTTAGTTTAGCCAACCCGGCCCAAGTTCTTATGCCGAGTTGGGCTCAACAGAATAAGCCTCTCAAGGTTGCGTTAGTAACAGATGCCTTATTCAGCGATGGTGGATGGGGAGCATCTGCATATAACGCGTCACAGGTTCTGAAAGACAAATACGGATTAGAGCTCACTACTCAGGAAAAAATCGCCATACCCGACATCGAACCTACTCTAAGGGATGCCGCAGACGCCGGCGCCGACATTATCTTCGCTCACGGATTTGAATGGGGTGACCCCGCATTGAAAGTGGCTAAAGACTATCCAAATACTAAATTCGTTGTATTTACGGGTCTCACCAATTCTACCAATGTAGCATCAATATTTCCAATGCAGCAAGAGGGTTCATTTTTGTTAGGAGCCCTGGCAGGCCTAATGACCAAAAGTAATTCTTTGGGCTGCGTTGGCGGAAAGGCTTATCCTAACATAATCAACATCTTTGAGGGGTTCAAGCAAGGAGCAAAAATGGTTAATCCCAATGTCAAG
>JALZOS010000196.1 GCA_030913755.1 Thermoproteota archaeon
CTCTTACCCTCCCTATAGGTTAGATTATGTTTGATTCACGCTGGTGAGAGAACTTAATGACGATTAATGGAAGCCCTTAGTACACTCCATCCCTCTTCCTGCTCATACGAGTCCACTTAGACCAGAAGACAAGAGAAGTATCAATGGCCTGCCGTATCTCCTTTTGAGTGGTTGATGGACGCGCCTCCAAAGTACAGTTCCTACAAGACAGTCCGGGAGCGACACAGAAGCTGGAGTGTCAAAGGGGGTATGGAAAAACATTCTGAATTCCCTGGTGTCACGGGGATACGCGTGTGGATTGATAAAGATAGACGACCTTTCTGTGGATAGTAGCATTGTAGCAGCAAAGTAATCAGGACCTGTGTGAGTTGTCGTATTGTTGAGTTTACTAAACTCCCTAAACGCCATTAAATCCATTACAAATGATTTCTAAGTAAAAGACGGATTCTGAAATCAAATTTCAATAGTTTCCGGATAAGTCAATGTATTCCGTTTATCCGTCACGTACTTACCTCATAGCATTAAATGGACATTTAAATTATGCGTCCAAATGCAGATAAATTAACTAGGTTGAGCCATATTTCATTATCTCTTAAATTCATGTTGGCATGCGTAATCATACGAATGAAAGTTTTCAGATGAGTTCCATATACCATTCTATGAATTTTCTTAGTGCCTGACTTCTGTGTGATATTTCATTCTTTTTTTCAACACTCATTTCGCCGTACGTTTTGACGTAGACCTCATCGTTGTGGTCTAACGGAATAAAGATCGGATCATAACCCCAACCATGTTTTGCAATCACTGGACTTATTATACCACTAACCTCTCCAGTGAAAATATGAGTACTTTCTCCATTGTTAAATGCAATTACCGATTTGAATGTAGCTGATCTGTCCTGTTTAGAAGCCAACAAATCCAAGATTCCCGAATTTCCAATCGTTCGAAGAACAAATGAAGAATATGATCCGGGGAAATAGTTTAGGGCATGGATGAAAAGTCCAGTATCTTCAACTATCAGTTTTTCTTTAATAACTTTATAAGCTGTACGAGCCTTTTCGGTTGCGATTTCTTCTAGGGAGTCCGACTGTATCTCGCGCAATTCAAGGCGAAATAAGTCAACTTTAACTTTAAATTTAGCCAGAAAGGCATCTACTTCTTTGAATTTACTTTCGTTAGTACTGGCAAACGCGATTTGATCCATTCACTGGTCTCCTGAAAAGGATAATTTTCCATAAAGCAAATTTCTCTGACTATTCGATTTTTGATTGGATAACAAAAAGTGATTGGCTGTCATACAATCAGGAAACTTCTGCATATCTACGTCTGAAATCTATTTCTTCGATATTTTTTAAGATTTTCTTTAGTTCTTGATCCTGGATAGTCTTCCTGTAACCCTTCAGAAAGCTCTCATAAAAGATGTAGAATTCTGACGGATATATACTATTGAGAATTTCTTTTAGCAATCTAATATCTACCGCCTTATCCTCTATTCGGTTTGAATGGTATGATAGACCAAAATCTATGACTACTAAATCCTTTCCCAAAATGAAATTTGATGGAGTTAGGTCTCCATGAATAATATTATTACTGTGAAGAATTGATACACATTCTCCCATCTTGAAACATATCTGTTCTTCGAGTACATCCTTTGCGTTCACCCCGCTTATGTATTCCATCACTATTTCTGCTCGATAAGGATCTACCAAATAGATAAACGGAGTTCTTAAGCCCAGATCTTTCGCAAGCGAAATCATTCTGGCTTCCTGAATTGTCCTCTGTTTTCGTATTACAGCGTCCAAAAATTGTTGGCGAAAAGATTTAGGAATTCTTATCTTTGATACAGCTTTTTGGGCAAATAATCTTGATAAGTATATGTTTGATTCTGCCCCCTTCGCTAAGAGCTTGAGGTACTGGTGCAATGGTAATATATCCAATTATTTCAAATAAAAATGTGGCACCTGAAGTAGATCCCAATCCTGGCGAAAAACTGATAGATGAAGAAGATTGTGCAGAAAATAGACTTGGGAATGGAATACTAAGTTTGACTAATCAAAGATTGATGTTTGAAAAAACAGAGGGTCAACTCGCGACTCTTTCGAAGAAGGTGGGAAAATTATTACTAGACATCCCATTGAATAGAATAAAAGCAGTCAAATCTGAAGGAATCATTTTGACCAAAGTGGTAATAATTACTGCTGATGCGGATTACAAATTTAGTGTTTTGAGTAGTGGTAAGTGGACCAAAGAAATAAGACATCAGGTAGAAATGTTTCTAAAAAAGGATTAGTTCTTCCAGGAAAGATCCACTTTGTCCAACCGCCAAGATTGTCTAACAAATGACTCTGAAATGTCAGTACGACTATTCTTGTTTGAAACGTAAATCAGTGTTCCGGTCCATGCTATTTGCACACCGTTATCTCCAGAGTATTTTATCGGACATATATGAAACTGAACACCATGCCTGATGCATGCTGCCTTCAGTATTTCTGCTAGCCTCTTATTTGCCGCGACCCCTCCTACTACCAACAATTCTTTTTTCCCTGTGGCAACAAGTGCACGTTCCAAGGTCTCAGATATCATTGCAAATGCTGTTTCTTGAAGAGAGAAACAGAGGTCATTAACTGGATGTCTAGAGGTATGCAGTCTTTTCAATGCAGATAATAATCCAGAAAAAGTTACGTCATTGCCTTTTACGGTATAGGGTAATAGAAAATATTCGCCCCTAGATTCTCTTGCTAGCTGCTCTATCTTTGATCCACATGGCGATGAAAAACCAAGATATCTTCCAAATTGATCAAACAACTGTCCTAGAGTAATATCAAGAGTTTCGCCAATCACTCTCCATCGACGATCAGCAAAAACTGCTGTCACGGTATGGCCACCAGAAACCAAAAGTACCAAAGGGTCGTGGGCTTCCGTCAAAGAGATTCCCAGCTCTATGTGTCCTATTGCATGATTAACCGGTATCAGCGGCTTGTTGTAAAATGATGCTATAGATCTCGCTGCGACAGCACCAACTCTCAAACATGGCCCTAGACCCGGACCAGCAGAGTAAGCCACGATAGACAATTCGGTACATTTGATCCTCCCAAAGCGTAATGCTTCCTCGATAATTCTTGCGGAAACGGAAGCATGGTGTCTCGAAGCTTCTCTAGGATGGATTCCCGAACCTGCCGGAGGGATATATGTGCTCCTGAC
>JALZOS010000200.1 GCA_030913755.1 Thermoproteota archaeon
GTTGAATGTTGTCGCTCCTACTAATGCCAAAGCAATTGTTGCTACTACTATTCCAATTTCAAATTTCTTGAACATCTACATGTTGTTAGAGACAATACTAATAAGACCTCCCATCCTTCCTACTGAGAAGGACAGAACTATTACAATATTATTCTCATTTCATTATAGAAGTTATATATTGAGTTCGCTAGCACTGTGAGCAAATTTTCTTGATACCCATGGGGAGACAGAGCAGATGTACACTTGGCGTCTTATGAAAGCAAGTATCCAAAATTTCTTTTTAATAAAGGTGTAAGTCTAGAAAAAGAAGATCTTGTAGGCATGAAATGAAAGAGACAGATGATACATTAGCGATCTTTGGAGAACATGATTGCAGATTTGATTTTTTGTTTGTAGGCAGAAATGTAATTCTTGGAATGGATTGGAACGAGTTGTTTAGGTATAAAGTGGATAAGAATGCTCCTTTACCGATAGGAGGACCTATTGATAAATTAGTTGAAGAGTGATAAATAGTGTTAACCTATTGTGAAGCAAAGGATCAGGATTATAGTTTATTCTCTCAGGTTCATAATCTCCCTACATGCTTGTCATTTCAATTGTGCCTCTGCTATTGCATCTGGTTCCTAATGTTTCAAGACTTGTGAATGTACGATAAATTCCTGTAGCTGAATGGTAAGATCTTGATGTCAATGTTCAACGATCAAAACCGATGGGACTTTAGATATTACCGACATATATTTCCGTTCCTGGGCCATCCAAATATAAGAAGCCGCTACAAATCTATTGTTACTTGATTAAGAAGTTTTTCATTTCCGGTTGCATTTTAATTGGATTGTTCTTCGTGTTATCAATACTTGTATCACCGAAATTCGATCCATTTCACTTGAGACAACTAGTACAAGACTATGATTCGAAAGCATTTGATGAGGTAATTAAATCACGCCAAGCGTGGCTTGATAAGCCCATGCTCCTACTGACGGAGTACGGCAGAGAAGTGGTATGGCCAGTAGTCATCTTGTTAATGGCAATCTTTGGAGGGTGGGAAGGAAGAAAAACAGCATTAGTGATGGTGATTGCAATACTAGTTCTAATACCATTGTCCATCATTACGAAAGATCTAGTGGCAAGGACGAGACCCGATATTTCACTAAATATGCAACTCTCCTTACCTGCAGAACGTGACCGCTCATTTCCTTCCGGACATTCAATAATAGTGGCTGCGGGAGCTGCTATCATGCTCTCTCTTTTTAGAACAAATAAGAGGATTATCGTATCTGTTGCGTTGACAATAGAAGCAGCGTTGGTATGTCTTTCACGAGTATACGTAGGTCAACATTTTCCCCTCGATGTCACTGGAGGAATCTTGCTTGGCGTGGGAGTGTCATTTATTCTAGTGGGTGTGTCAGATAAGATTGAAACATTCATTCTTGCTGTAAGGCGATCAAAAAACCATAAGTAACGATTTCAGATTAACTTTCTGATACACTCCTCTAAATATGAACGTAGAATGACACGTATTTACGGAGAATGCAACATTGATGTTTCTATAATCGTCCCACAATAATCATATGCAAATTCGTTCGATCAATTGTGCAGAAGGAAAGGACAACAGGTTTTTGCTCTCTGGGGGGACTTCGGGGTTAGTAAATGTTCTCAAATCTACTCCTCGTGAACTATTTTTCCTTCAGCTACTACCAATATTGGATAGCTGGTTAATGAAAAAGGATCTCCGTTCCAAACAACAAAAGATGCTTTAAAGCCTGGTTTTATTTGTCCTATACCCTGAACACCAAGTATCTCAGCGGCTTCAGAAGTAATTTTTGATATTGCATTAGACTTGGATAAACCAAAATGAAGTAAATGTCTAAGAGTATAAAACATGTCTCGTTGAAGAATAACAGGGTGATCACTCATCATAGAAAATTTTGCTCCAGACCGCAGCAGCTTTTCAACATTTCTCCAGCTTTCATTTTTTAGTTCAACCTTATATGGCAAGGCATCCATAGGACCATAGATAATTGGTACTGACGCGGCTTTTAATGCTGCAAAGACTTCTTCACGATGAACATCAAGACAATGATTAGCAACGGCCTTTAATCCAAATTCTTGTACTAATTGAATTAATACAATGGCATCGTCTTCTTTATGAAGATGTACCATCAGTCTATGCTTGTTTGATAGTATGTCCATAAAAACTTCTGTTGTTGGATCTACTTCATCTATTGATTTTTTTTCTGCTTCAATTAACCTTTGCATTTTTTTGGCCTTGATAAAATTCTCCCTGAGCATTGCCACTGCCCCCATACGTGTTGATGGCCTATTCCCTTTCCATTCTAGAGTACTGCGTGGATTATATCCCAATGCAACCTTGATTCCACTATCTTGAATAAAGGCATCTCCTATATCTTTGGCAAAATTTCTTATAAGAACAGCTGTTCCAGATATTATATTACCGCTGCCAGGTAAAACTGTTGAATAGAGAACCCCGCTTTCTACTGATTCACGGAAGGATGGGTCGTCCATATAGATACTGTGTAATGCATTTGCAAGAGGATAAATTGAATTCATTTGCTCATTAGCCTCTTCTTCTTGACTCGGTTCACCAGCTCTTGCCATTCCGATGTGACTATGAGAATCAATAAATGCAGGCGTGACGCAAATATCTTGTCCTTCTGCAATTACTTCTGCCCCCTCTTCAGGTTTATTGATACCAACATATGTGATTTCATCATTCTCAAATCCTATGAAAAGGTTATTTCTTTCGGCAATACCATCAAATAATGTATTTGATTTAATTAATTTCATTTGATTGAAAGAAGATTAAGTACCTATTTTATTTTTTGCCATTGCCATCTACAACCGAAATGCATCAAAGATATCAGCGTATGAAGTTTCGTCGTTGTCAAGTACTCAATCTCTTTTTCTATAGCATTTCTAAC
>JALZOS010000206.1 GCA_030913755.1 Thermoproteota archaeon
ATCGTGAGTAGTTCGAACTCAATCATTTTCGTTTTAGATGGATTAACTATTTGAGTTATCATGTACGACTACCTTTTTTCTATGACATCGTCATTATGAAGGAAAAATTCTCCCTTACCTTGATTGGGAGTCGTACATTCATGGCACGAAGGAATTCGACATTGTCTTGGATTTGTGCGTTCTTCCCCGTAATCTATGCCCCATCATTACAACGGCCATGAGGAAAAAGAGTAAAAGGAGAGTAATGACTACATAGGAAATGGCTAATTTAGAGCGGAGAGAGCTAAACTGCGAAGTGCCCTTCATTGTTGGAAGGTAAGATTTTTGAACTTGTTTATTATCATTTAGACTGAATTAAATAACCACCATGCAAAGGGGATAAATTTTTTTATCGAAATGAATCATTAGTTGACGTGGCCACCAGGGCTTCTGCAAAGTTCAATAATGTAGATTCCAATCTGTTTTCTACTGTATTGGAATGTTGTAGAAAAAAGGCTGAAATTAAATACATCAATGATGGAAAATGTCATATTGCTGGAAAATCCGCCTTTGGAGGCCGCACGAATAAAGACGGGATCAATTTTCAAATCATCCTTAGTGGCGATAAGTCATCAATGGAGATATATGATTATTCCAAACGCGGAACTGACAGACGTTTTATAGACAGTATGTTTGAACTTCTTGCTCCTCTTTTCGGAGATAACATCCAGATGAAATTAGAGGATCTAAACGAATGCGGGGTATGTAGGAAGAAGTTGAGGGTAGGATCTGCAAAATTTGTGCCATCAGTTGGGTGGGAAACATGCCAAGAACTATGTGAATCATGCTACACATTATTATTAGATCATGAGAAGAACTATTGCTGTGTATGTCATAGCAAACTAGGATTTAGAAAATATGCGGCAAGAATTAACTGGAATAGCAACCTATTGCTTTGTAAGAATTGTTATGTCATCACTAAGCAAAATTCGAATGAGGATGCCAGGATTTCGACGAGAACAAGTTCACACTTGTCCAATTTTAAACGAATACCTAACGTTGGTTTCCAAGAGCAAGACTTGCAGAAAGTAATGAGCAGATCGGTTCTTGCCGGGGCAGATGATCCTGTACATATTCTTAAGATCAGGTTGGCAAGGGGTGAAATAAATAAAGAAGAATATCAGGAAATGCGTAAATTGCTTGAGGAGTAATGTATGAATGGAGACATGGATAAGTTCAACTTGGTAAAAAATAGCGGCATGTCAGGCAATGTGGAAGATAATGTTCAAAATCTGACCGAACCAGTAAGAGAGGCTTTTTTTGCAATTAGCAGCTTCGCTATGTCTTTGGGCAGAAATGTAATCAAAGATAATAGACCACACCGGGTAGTTTACGCAAAAAGTATAGTGTTTCGATCCTTTCTAGACGTAAAACCTCATGTCGACCATTTGGAAGTTAAAGTGATCAAGGGAAGAAATATCCAGGCAGAAATGTTCAAGATAAGAAATGTTCAAGAATTAAATGAAATCAAGTTAAAGATTAAGGATGCATATGCAATGGTAAGCTAGCTTGTTTCAACCACGGTCAGTCCCAAATGGTGGCGATATGGGAGAGATTGCTACCCTTTGGGTAGTGAGGTTGGGGCGCTCAGCACGTCACCAACGACAATAGCTTTGCGTTTTTGGTTGGTCTTTAAAAGTTTTAATACCCATGAACCCGAACTTCTTGTAATGAATAATCTTATTTCGGCAACGATTTTGGCGGTAGCCCTGATTGCAGGTGTAGGTATGAGTCCACTTGCTTTGGGGCAGCTTAACTTAGCCAACGCGCAAGCGCCTCAGACTAAGAACGTCCTGTTGATAGCAAGTGAAATGCCTGTGCAAGTTGCACCCGACAATGCTTTACACCCCGGTGGCATTATGTACAATGCAATGGTATTTAACGGCACGATCCCAGGTCCTGTCATAGCTGTTGACCAAGGAGATACACTGAATATAACGTTAAAGAATGAAGGAAAAACCATACATAGCCTTGACTTCCATGCAGGCGATGGGGTTAAGGCAGCGCTATCCCCTGGTGTAGTAAAGCCAGGTGAATCCAAGACTTGGTCATTTGAAGCAAAGTACCCGGGCGTATGGATGTATCATTGCGGAGCAGACGGTCTTAATGGCGTCTGGGAGCATATAGCCAACGGCATGTATGGCGGTATCGTAGTTCACCCACCAGGGGAAGATAAAGCAAAAGAGTTCTATGTCGTATTCAGCGAAATATACAATAGTGCCGACAAAGGTCCATTTGTAGGAACCAATGGAACAACTGGTTCGTTTGATATCGGCAAATTTATCGCTGGAAACGCAGATCTGTCTCTGACTAACGGTATGGCTCACAAATACGTCCCGGA
>JALZOS010000212.1 GCA_030913755.1 Thermoproteota archaeon
CCCCCTGTGGTATTCTACCCATTATAAGTCTAAAATTGAAATCCTTCCTATGATCTGGACAATTGTTATTAACAGAATAAGGACCTGGATTGTTTAATAAAGAATCTTGTCGAGCATGTGGTGCCAAATTGATACCCACCATGGTCTGCAATGTGTGTGGTGAGCATATCTCATGGCGATGTAATCTGTGTCTCAATTTAGAAGACGTTACACATTCACATAATCTTGTACAACGCATTACTAGTCGTGAGAAAAACTTGTGCTATAGTGAATGTACTACTTTGCTTTGACTACAAGATTGGTATACGAAATCCTAAAGGCGATATTCTTGGTTCATATTGGCGGACACGCAAGCCTCATTGGCTCGAGCTATCTCGCATCCGGCAAATATTTTGAACATCATCTTTATTAGTACTGAAGACGATAATATGGCAACTAATGGTTAGTAATAATACTAACATTGGAGTGAGTGTATCTTGCTTAGTGATTGGTACCATTTTTACATTATCATCATTATTTTCAGTTACATTGTTGCCTTTCAATTTATTTTCAAACTTTGAGCCGAGTGAATTAAAGCAGATTTACGGCTTCACCTCAGATGAAGGACAGTTCCGTTGTACAAATGGTTCTCAGGTCAGCCGTCCTTCTGAATGTCCCTCATCAGATTCTTGCCCATCATCTTCTGAAGGAAACAGTCTAACTCAGTGTATTACCAATGAGCGCACATCTCGAACAAATGAAGAACGAACCAGTGAAAAAACATCAGAAAATAAGGATGTATTCAGAAATCACAATTCAGACACTCAGACTTCTAAAAAACATTCTATTTCCATTTTCACCGATGAACACGCTTACGATAAAGGAGAAGACGTTACCATTATTGTTAAGAATACCGGAGCTCAATCATTCACTTTTTCTGATTCTTCAGACATATCCATTACCAACTTGGAAACAGACAATGGTTTTCCATTTTCATCGGTACCAGAAAAATTTACGTTAGATTCAGGAGCCTCGAAAAGGTTCAAGTGGAATCAGGATGATGATAGTGGAGACCAAGTGAATTCAGGTAAATATCGTGTTTCAATATCTATAGGATCGTTGGATGATAAAGATACCTTCACTATCATGCGATAGGAATTGGGTATCAGAATTTGCCTGGAGTTTGATTTACCTTCTAGAGTATACAAAACTACATCCATAGGATTTCGATCCTTAAAATTGCGTAACGAAATGGGTCTGTTGACTCATTTTTATATTGCAAAATTCCCGAAACTCAGTTGGATTTAGCATCCTATTTTCGGATCTCCTGCAGAATGTGGCTTAGAATTGTTGTCGATAAGTTTCCATGCATTGGCATTTAACACAGCATTAATCTCACAGTTAGAGATCTCTCCAGATTGCCGATCGCTTATCGTAGCTGACATAATGCTCGCTCTAAAGTTAGAGTGTCCTAATCCAAGTGCATGTCCCATCTCATGCTTTGCAACTAATTCTATTTGGTCTGATGAGAATCCTCGCCCCGAGACTCCCTTGGCGATTGTCACATGGGTTTCCTCGATCAGGCCGCGCCAGTTTAATGTAAATGTGGTAAGCCCAGCAGTCAAAAGACCATGTTTTGTCCGTGCACCGGGAAGGGAATTCCCATCTTTCTTAAAGTTAACATAGATATCTGCAGAGGAACGGTCATCATTTACTTCTTGAAGGGTCAAACCGGCTATCTTTAAATCCCACTCTCCTACAGCAATTCGGACGGCCTGTCGAATACCAGAACTCCCACCGTTGATCTTGTAGGTTAGTTTGCCGTCTTCTAATTGTTCTCCCCATGCACAACATATTTGAATTGAATTTTGTTCCTGATGATTTTTTTCATCGCGTCCTTTCGCATCTACAGATGCATAGGATGCAAATATCATAGAGTAGATTAGAGATATTATTATCAATGACAGGCAAATGGCGATGATGACTGTTTTCAATTGTTTTTTTTTATCTCACTGGTGAAATGACCTGGATACGTTGATTAAATTGACAGAGGGCGGATCCGAATGAGCCCCTTTTGAATTTGAAGCGATATTGGATGGGGTACGTTGGCAATTAATGATGCATTTGTAATAGATGATTTTTTGTGTGTAGTTCTAGATTGATTTATTGCCTTTACACTATTATTATAATCATTCTTAGTTCTTATCATGGCCTCATCGCATTGTTAAATCTAATAAGCCTTGCGGTGCCAGTGTCAAATTATTCTACAGAGGTGGGAATTAATTCACCGTCAAAGTTAGTATTATTCTTATAGAGTGAAAATATGCAATCTGTATACGAAAAAAATGATGGGATAAAGAATGATATGTCCTGTGATCCTGATCAATTTAAGGCATAGTCAACGTTATTCAATCTTCATCCCGTCAGCAATCTTTTTTCTGTGTATCAAAGGCAGCCGCTAGACTGCCGGACATGCCTAATACGCATAATTGTTGAATCAAATCCAGGTATGGCCAGATCGGGGCAAGACTTTGTATGCATGAAGTACAGATACGGGAATTCCGATAGACAGTTAAAAAGTCCAGCGGAATCGTTCTTTGGAAATTAAGATTGATTCAATTCTTCCGCAGTTGTCACAAACCGGACACTTAATTGTCCGTTGGTCTACTCCCCATACCGAAGCACACCAATAACATAATTCACATAATACGAAGTACCTCCTTCCCATAATTTCATAATAATTCTTTTCGCGTAATCTCATTTGATGATCCATACACAGGAGGGCTTGATTTAGTTTTATCAAGTCCGCTCATTATTACTAATTATTAGTCTTGTTTTATACCAAACGATTCAGTTTTCATCTGACAGTGTATAATAGATATTTATGAAGTATGATAAATTATTATGCGTTACTAGTTGTTAGCCACTCCCATTATGAACCTTAAAGTCAGACAATAATGATATAAAGTTATGATTAAAAGTATGAAGGAAAAGAAAAAACGAGGTAAAGCGGAATGAGTACTATCAGCATTCCACATATTGGTACGCTTAAGGGAATAACTAGCGCCAAGACAAAGGTAAAGGAAAAAACATCTTCAAACCGTGACTACTATATAATCATGGGACTTAGCTGTATTTTATTTGGTATCGTATTAGTAACAATGATGTTGGGCCCAATTGCGATGTCATATTATGCCGTTACGACCGGTCCAAGTATAGATCAAATCTCGGAATGTAGACAAACGATACTCGGTTTTGAACAAAGAGGATTTTATGCTAGTCAGGAACAGTTCAAGATTGCACTATCCTACTGCTATCATAATTAAGCTAGACTGACCGTACCTCTCCCGGCTGTAGTCCGGAATTACTTTTTTTTAACTATTTTTTCAATAACAGCCACCTATTATTTCCTTCTAGATTGTAAGGAATAGTTAAGAAGATTATATTTGTTAGAGGATTATTAGTCCTATTCTAGACATCATGAATCCGTCAGTACTCGACTTCAATCTTCTTCTCCCTTGTATACATGACATGTATTCCAAGTAACATTATTGCGATAGCTATTATCTGATAGGCGCTTATTGATTCCTTTAGGAATACTGCTGCTAATGCTAAACCAAAAACTGCAGATAAGGATAAAATGGATGATGCCTTTACAACTCCAATTCTCTTTATGCTATGTAAATATAGATAGAGCGATATAGCAAATCCAAAGACACCTAGAACTATAATGGAAATTATTTGAGTAGGATGGATACTGAACGGGATGCCAAATAGAAGAATCGTGAGCAGCAGGAGAGAACCACCAATTAATGCCTTTAATTGGATTAATCGAGACACATCTATTTGCCGAGTGATTATTTTGCCAATATTGTTATCCAGTCCCCAAAGTATTGTGGAGCCTATTACAAGGAGATTACCTGAATCCAATCTAAATATTGACTCATTAAATTCAAGATTCGTTGTTATTATGAATACCCCAAACAAAATTAAGGCCACTGCTAAATATCCGATTGGTTTCATTCTCTCTTTGAAGATAACTAGTGCAAATAAGATCGAAAATACAGTTTCTCCATTGGCCAGAAGCGATGTGTCGGCTGCCGTAGTCTGCTCAAGTCCTAAAAAGAACATTACTGGGGCAATAGTCGCACCCAATAATGCACTTGCCGCTATGAGAAAATAATATTTTCTTGTAATTTTTTTAAACCCAGTTTGTTGTGCAAGCGGGCTGAATGTGAACCCTGCAATTAAGTAGACTAGGGATGAAAGAACAAGTGGATTTACCATGGAGAGTACAGGTTTTGCTACCGTGGAAACAGAACCAAATAGCGCCGCCGCCACAATGGCCGAGCCATAACCAATGACAATTTTCGATGGTTTGTATGTCACACGCCTGATGAGCACTGTCTTGAACCCGTTTTAAGGGTTTTACGATTGCGTGTAGTTTAATAACAGACCAACAACAACGCCCGTCTCCAAAGTTAATACGAGTGGTCCAAGAATTAGGAGATATGAGAAGTATACAGATTATTAAGGAAACTAAAACTAGTAATGGAAATATGACTATAATTAGTGAGTGTTTGATCCTGAAGTGATATCCTATCTTATTCTAAAAATCAGTAAATGATTGATAGTACGTTATTACAAGCAGATGACTCCAAAATATGCGAGATCACATCCTTCTCTTCGTAATCACTAGGGTGGTGTATCAATGGCTTTATCTGAACCAAGTTGATGTTCGCAATATCTTCTGAAGATTCCTTTCTTGGTAGAATTTGCCTATTTAGCAATCATTGCTCGGTGTCTTTTGTTAGTTCCAATTCTGTGTTGTTCAAAAGTCCTTGTCCCGTATTGTTTGATAGTTCCAATTTTGTGTTGTTAAGAGGTTCTTCAATCCCTATCTGTCCCTTGTCCTCAAGAGGCGGTGGGCCAGACTCTTGACTGATTGGCGGTAATTCTTCATCGTTACCAGGTAGTTCTTCATCCGTCTCATTTGTTTTTGGAGTTGGAGGTGCGTCTTCGCTGCTAGTTGTTGAGAGAGCAGTTTCGTTACTGGGTTGTTCTACATCCGTCTCATTTGTTTTTGGAGTTGGAGGTGCGTCCTCGCTACTAGGGGTTAAAACAGCAGTTTCGTTATCAGGTTGTTCTTCTAGACTCGTGGCATTCTCGCTGACGTTTGAAGGTTCTGGTTCCTCTATCTCTTCCAGATCTTCAGAAGTTGCGCTCGTGTTAGCCGGAGAGATCAGCGGAAGAATTTCCTGGGTCAAATTCTCCTTGTTTAGGAAATCCAAAATGGTGGTTATGTTTCGTTTCTCTTCAGTGGGAGCCGTGCTCATATTTAATAGTCCAGCATCAGTCACATTATTCAGTACGCCTGGAGGCAATAAGCCCTGGCCTGTACTATTTTTCAGCGACTGGTCAATGAATTTAATAGCACTAGTCGCATTGGCTGGAAGAACTTCGAGGAGTTCAGTTATATTGGCAATAGCTAATGGCTCGGTATCTGTGTCGTTCTCTGTGACAAATAGGTTCTTTGGAAGTTCATTCACCTGAGTAGCATTTGATGGTGGGGGAGGTGGATTTCTCTCGTCTTCAGATAAAGGAGTGAAGGGAGCCTTGGTTCCGCCAAAATCGGGAGTCTCTTCATCCTGTGAAAATACAAATTTTATTTGATAGTCATTTAGAGTGAGAATGACCATGGCGAATACGGTAATTATTACAAATTGACTTATCGATCTACTTTCCATACTTCTCACGAAAGTAAAGGGCTACGTAGAATTTAAAGTATACTGAGGAAAAATATGCCTTGTAGAAAATACCTGATAAGAGACGGACAGAGCTTTGTAGGAAGAAAGTCCAGTGTAGGTGACGAAGGATCAAATTATGTTCGACTGCATCGGAAAGAAAAGAAATGAAATGGAGCGTGTGGGTTGAGAAATTCACGGACACATTTCCGTGTGTCCACATGACGAAGCTAAAAGTCTTCACAGTTGGATTCTTTTGTATCACCTTTAGATGGCTCAAAGTCCATTATAGTATCATCCCCACTACCGCAATCAAAGTGGTTTGCCCCTGAGCCTCCCCACATCAAGTCGTCACCTTTTCCACCTTTTAGATCGTCATTTCCTTTTCCGCCCCACATGTTGTCGTCGCCACTTCCTCCAGCCAAGTTATCAGACCCTGACCGACCCTTTATCTTGTCGTCTCCTGTCCCGCCGAATAACCAATCCGCCCCCCTGTTACCCGCTATCCAGTCTTTTCCTTCCTCGCCGTAAATAGTGTCACTTCCCCTGTTCCCTTCAATAATGTCACTTCCCTTTCCTCCTGTTATATCATCATCTCTACTATTTCCCTGTATTACATCTGTCCCTTTTCCCCCATCGATCGAATCAGACCCATCGTTTCCTTCCAATACATCATCACCATCTCCTCCACGGATGTCATCGTTACCCGAGTTTCCCCTTATTCGATCATCGTCGTCATTACCATACAAGCGGTCCCCACTTGATTTACCCCATATGCGGTCATCACCTCCAAGACCCCAAATTCTGTCTTTGTTCTGGGTCCCTGGAATTACATCATTTCCCGAAGTTCCGACTATATCAAGAGCCCATGTCGGAATCAAGGTGAAGACTGGTTGTGCCAAACCTAGACTTGCAGCCGCAAACGCTATAATATATAAGAATGAATTTCTGTCCATTTTTTTTCAATGAGTAATATATTATACTTCCATTTAAGGTCTACTAAAGAAAAGTCATCTAGATCTGACTCACTTATCCACGGTGCAGGAATTTTTGGGATTCCGAGTCATTGGCTCTTTGATAACGTCATTCTTTTAACTTAAACCGTAATTTTATTTCAAAATTTTCCTTTTTTCAGAAGATTTCCACGGATTTACGTAGTTCCTAAGGAAGTACAATTGCCAGACTCAACAATGGAATTTCAGTTTCCATACGAAACGGCTAAAGAGGTAGGCGAGACAATGAGAATTGGCACGACAAAAAACAACAAAAATCTTACTGGATGGAGAAGATGCTAAATGAAAAAAATGTGGGTGCTAGGGTTATTCACATTCTTTAGAAGACCAGAATGTACCCTTGGAAGTTTTCCATTCGCGATAGTCTTCTATGATTTTAATGTGATCAAAGGCAACACGCCTATTTTTAATCAAGTCTGCTGTAGATAACCATTCAAATGAATCGGCATCATCTCCAGCTGTAACGTTGCCACTGATTATTTTAGCTATAAAAACGATGCTAACAACATGTCCTCTGGGATCTCTGTTTGGTGCAGAATATACACCTAATATATCGATTAACTCTGTATTGAGATTTGTTTCTTCCAGCATTTCTCTTCTTGCAGCATCTTCAACCCTTTCTCCTTCATTTACAAAACCTCCAGGAATCGCAAGAGAACCTTTGAACGGATCCTTCTTTCTTAGGACGAGAAGCAGGTTATCATCTTTCTCGAGGATGATATCAACAGCTACCGAGGGATAATGATATTTGTTCATATAGATAACATTTTACACGCCTTAACATAGTTGTCTATTGATTCAGTCCCCCCATTTTGTTGTTATCTTTGACCAGAACAAACACAACAGTCTTAACCTACAGACTTGGCGCATTTGTCGCAATATCTTTCAATGATGGTGGCACCTTCCACCTTAAAAAAGGCGGTTTGTGTTGCTGGGTTTCCACATGCTACACAAAAATAGATTTTGTCTTTATTTTTCTCGTCCCGTTCTATTGGCTTTAACTCCGGTTTGCTTCGGTTTAACATTTCTCTACTATCGTATGTACGTAGAAATCCTTAAAAAACATGTGCATTTAGTTTAGTCACTATAGTCAAATCCCTAGACTATTAGCAATATATTTTAGACACCCATGGAGACAAGGCATTCCATCAGTTGTGTTAGACGATCTCCAGATAAAAAGGATCATAATATTTTGCAAACCAAATTGTTAGTTATGGAAGTATGCGTCGAGCGACCCAGCATTTTGATGGTTTACTGATTTTGGATTCTACAACAAAAAATAGAACGATTTTATCTGATTAGCCAAAGTCTGTAAATAAATCATCAAAGCAGAGATTACGAGAAATTTATATATATGCTTCTAATTGACATGAGTAATATGATGAAACTCATTAAAATATCAATATCTTACACTATGACATTATTTATTGGCGATATTGTTTACTCTCTCGCACTTGCACAAGAGTTCATCGATAATTACGTTTTACCAGTAGTATTGGTTTATCCTTCGGTGTGGAAAGAAAACGGAGTAGTTGCTCCTACAATCGAGGTTAAAGTCTTGGATCAAGTAAAAGAAGCATCCCCTTTGAATGCTGCAGAAGGTGATGAGAAATTGGCGTTGGATACGGAATGTTCTATAAAGTATTTTGAAATACCCAAGAGTCAGGTGAATGTCGGCGACTTGGTAGATGTGTGTATTTCGCCTATAGATTCAGAAAACTATGCCAATCTATCCCAATGTAAAAAAGCAACTATAGGCGACGACTTCCCAGAAATAGCAGTGTTTACGATAGAATAAGTATTCAGATGATAAACCTGAAACACGTCCTAAATGTCGCAGTCCATATTGGGATACTCCTAGGAGAAAATAATTGTACCTAGTAGGTCTTTTTGCAATTCTGTTGATGATAATCGGAGGTTCCTTGTCATGCATAAGTAATATTTCATATGCAGGATACTCAAACGATACCCTAGAATTTAGAATATACGATCCTGATGACCCAGACAGTCCTGTGAATAAGATCATTCAATATTGTATTCAACATGCGGATAGAGTTGCTCTAGGAGAGAATGTGAGTCAGGAACTTGTAAATGCGGGTCTAATTCCGGACTCATTTGGCGGGAAAACATGTCAAGAAATCCAAGCACAACATGAACGGGCAAAAGTTGCACTAGATTTTGATAATAAAGATACTTTGAAGGAAATCTTAGGTATTCCCTGACGATAAAACCTGTGTTTTGTATGAGTTATCTAGGTAAAAACAGAAAAGGCCTTATATTTATTAATGTACCCATTTAATGATTGATGCAGGATCGTAGTACAGCAAGATCAAAAATCTTAAATGCTACATCTTATGAGCTCCGACTTTTATTACGTGGGATTTTAATACCTGCATGTTTAATCTCATTTTTTACATATGTGATAATTTCTATCATTGATGTTGAAAGAACTGGAATTTATATAGCATACCATCTTCAATTATACTCTCTATCGGTACAATAGTTTCATTAAAATTATTATTTTATACAAAACTGGAAAAAATAGAAATTCGTAGATTTAAATTAATTTTTTTAACGATAATCTGTTGGACAATTGGAGAACTAATTTATGTTTACCACCAGGCTTATCTGGGAATAGCCCTTCCTTATCCATCGATAGCGGATATATTTTATTTGTCAGCAACCATCTTCCTCTCCTTTCATCTGTACAGTATACTTCATTTAAGGAAGAATATTTTAAAAACCAAATATCTTCTTTATCTAGGTTTTTTAGCTTCAATTTTTCCCATCTACTTGTTATTTGATACTGTTTACAATTATGAGCAATATTACCCTAATTCCATTTTGGAGTTTCTGGTAAATGCTGCATATTATATTACTGATGCAGTAGTGATCTTCCCTTGTATACCTATTATTTTATCTATGAGAAGAAGTGATCCATTTATTTTTCATTGGTCATTAATAACGTTGTCTGTTTTCATACTAGTAGTAGCAGACCTGGGTTATACTTTTGTTGCATCAATAAATGATGAACTACTGACGAATATTGAATGGTTGTGGTCTTTTGTTTTTTCTATTGGGTATATCTTATTGACTGTGTCAATAATTTGGTTTAGCAAGATAAAGGAAATTCTTGAATATAGAAAATTTTCTGAAAGTTTAACAAATGAAAAAACGGCCGGTGGTAACAATTTAGCAAATGATTTTGTAGAAAAATGCGAGAATCCAAATCAAATATTAAGAACCATGACAAGTGTAACAGAAAAAGCCGAAAAACAAATCGATATTTTATTTGCTCGGTATTTCATCCAAAAAAAAGATATAATTAAATTTATCAATATTTTAGGCGAAAAGACAAGAAAAAATAAATTATTAAATATACGCATTCTACTACCATCCCCTAAATTAGAAGAAACGGATATTCCATCAAACATTAATTCTAATGTCTCGATTAAATATTTCGACCGGCATCTGAGCTCAAATACGCTGACTTCAATTTTGGATAGTGAATTCATGTATGTTATGGGTTCTGAACCAGAAAATGCAAATGATCGCAATCGGTATTTCATCCAGAACATAAATATTGAATCGAAAAAACTTGTTTATACTGCTTTGTTTGAAACAATGTGGTCGTTGGAAAAATCTGTAGATTTCGGTTAGATATCAAATGAATATTTTAACATAATGATTTACCGTGTTGTAAGTAATGGCAAAAGTCCTCTTGGCAGTCAGTTTCATGATAAGTTGACAGCAGGTAACGTTCACATCCACGTGTTAGGTCACAGAAAGAAGTTACCTTCTCTTCACCTAGGTACTCTACAGTTACCTATCTATTAATATAATTACTTTTAGTTATTGGTGGATGGTGATTTTGACTAATGGGGAACGATATAGGAATTAAGATGCAGCTCCTTGTGTACAGAGTACCGAAAAAGAACCATGATGCAATGATCAAGCTTGATGCAATGATTAAGCTCGCTAAGGAATTTTATGACGTAATTGGAAAGATGGGCGATTCACCCCGTGCAGAGATTTTCCAGTTAGACAACATTGGGACACCGATGGAGGGTATTACAAACATAGCCAATACCGTCTGAGCTAACCAAGACGAGGAAGTTTGGGTAGAGAGTCTGTCATACAGAGACCGCAAGCACATGGACGAATACTGTGAAAAGTGTAAGAATAATGAAAGTATTGATAGGCTTTGGCAAAAGTTCGTGAATCTAGGAACTCCAGGTACGAGTCTAATTATGGGTGACTTTAGTCGCCTCAGAGGATAAACATTGTACAGCCAATAGCAACACATGAAAAGATATGTTGTTACCATCTGTGATTATTGTCAGTCATAGTCCT
>JALZOS010000250.1 GCA_030913755.1 Thermoproteota archaeon
CCCTTCCCACTTCTCAATCTTCCATCCAAAGAGGTCTGTATAGAATTTCTTTGCTCGTTCAACGTCATCAGCAGGTAATTCAAAATGAACCAACGTTGGCATGTGATTTATTCTGTTTGATGAGTTAATTAAGCTTCTTAGTTTGTTGTCAATATGAATTATAAGACTATTCGAGCTTAAAAGCATCTAATAGTTCATCATCACATCATCACATGAGGTTTCTATCTGGTTGTAGGTCAGTTTGAGCGACTCGAAGGCATCCTAGGGTTTCCCAACGGCCTTGGGAAACCAGGAAATAAAATCTAATCATTTTTTTCCATTAAGTTTCCTTTTGTAAGTCCTTCCTTCTTCCGGTGTACGAACTTGATGGCGTCAGTAATGACAGCATCATTGGTAACAAGATCCATCTTACTAGTAGCAATCATTTGGCCTACGCAATTAGTAGTAATCAAACATTGTATCTTAGCGCAAATAAGAGTTAAAAATCTGAAAAAGAAAAATCAGTGTATCTGAAGAACCAAGACTGTTGGATTTTTATGCCTATACAAATGTATAGGAAGTAGCAATTTCCAAGTTCATCTTCTTTCAACGTTACTCAAAGTGAGATAGCTGTCAGGCAATGGAAGACGGCGACAAAGATACTATACCCGACAGCCAACCACTCCTGATGTACGTTCGTGGATTATGTGTTGGTTACCCGCAAAATATACTACAATAACAATACTTAAAGAAATTACTAATGAGAATCACTTATTTCTATATAGTAAACTAATCCATGTACTTTCTCGTGTTCTAATTGGGTTGTAGAAAATGGAATAGTAATTAAAAATAGAATTAGACTGGAGCGCCTATCCTCTTTACTTCCAAGACCAATTCTGGTTATTTCAAATAAGATATACCTTCAGTACCTCCACTCATACCAATAGGGGGTCATTCAAACTTATTTTTTCTACTGGGTTAGTGCGATAGGCTTCCCGAAATCAAAGTTGTGTATTCCATCTCCAAGAGATGAATTACTGCACTGGACATTATTTTGGAGAAATGTTGACCAGTGTACCTTGCAAAAACGACATTTGAAATCGCTCATACCCATTGCTAACCTTCTTAATCTCGTCATTAGTTTTTCTCCTTAATTTACTATGGAGTACGTTTGATATAACTACTCTACTTATGATCTATATATAAGACCGTAGGCCTTATGCTCCTTCTCAACAGGGGTTTTCTGAGCATGAGGATACCGATACATTAAGCAATACTCAAATTCTTCTTTAAACATTTATGTAACAAGTCTGATCTCGAACGCATGTTGCAGCTTACGACAAAATCTGAAACTGGAACTGGATTAGGATTATTTATAACAAAAAGTGTTGTGGAAGCCTATGGTGGCAAAATATGGCTTACAATAATCCTGATGGAAATCGAGCTACATTCACTTTTACGTTACCATTAAGCACCTGATGGCATTAGAAAGAACTCCTTATGCATCTTACGTCGAAGAGATACAGAATCCAGAAAATCTAATTGAATTTATAAAGACATGGAATGATGTAGCAGGAAATGTAATTCAAATTGAATAAAACACGAATAACATCTTTCTGAAATTGCGATAAAAGCATTCTGATTTCACGAATTTTTGAGGTCTCTTCTCTTCTCTTCTATCAGCACTTCTTGTTGTTCGTGATTCTTGGACGAAAAGGAGAGTTTGTTGGAGTCCACCCATCAACAGAGAAATTAAAGTTAAAGCATTAATATGCATAGTAAATTTACTCTCGTTAGTAAACATTCTACGAAATTTCTATTATAGTAATAGTGCATATATCAATTGTAGAAATATTGGTAAGGTACGCAATAATAAATCATTCAAATCCTGGTTTAAGAGGCCGAGTACTTTCACTTATTGAGAGAAAACAAGGTGGTAGATGCCGGCTATGTCGTATGAGATTTATGTATAATGACACTATTATAAGCCTAGGACATGGCAGGAGTTATTACCACAAATCGTGTGCTGAAAAGTTAAACATTACTTGATCTAATTGAATCGAATTAAAAGGCATATTTGCAAAACCTTCAACAACGATAACGACAACGATCACTTGGAATAGATTTTAGATTGCAATCAATCTACTTTCTAAGTTGCGAGAGC
>JALZOS010000290.1 GCA_030913755.1 Thermoproteota archaeon
ATTGAAGATGTTGGGATCTCTATAACAAAAAAGACTTTACAAAAATACATAGCAACCGATCTGTTAGAATATACAAAATTCACTTATGATGATGACATAGAGACGACATGGCTTAAACTATTAGGAAGTTTGTATAGTCAAATAGACAAGTCTATTCCAGATATAGCAACAAGCGAGATAAAGATAGATGCTAAACAATATTTGCAGAGACTTGGAGATACAGTAGATGCAATGACAGAAGATCCAAAAAACTGGATCGTATCTGAGATAATATATGATGATGAGTACAATGACAGCAATAAAATAAACGTAAATAGAAACAGAAAGGTCACAAAAGTGACATTCAAACCCCTTAACGTCGCCCCTTATTGCAAAAAGTTGTTTGAGCAATGTGGTACCACACTTATAATGAGTGCAACTATCCTGGACTTTGATACATTCTGTAGAAATGTTGGACTAGATCACAGTCAAGTCAAGTTTATCGAATTAGGCTCAGACTTTCCTGTAGAGAATAGGCCAATCTATCAATTAAATACCGCTTACCTGAATTACAACAGTTTGCAGATAGAAAGTGTACAACGTAGTATTGCTGAGGCTATCGATAAAATAATGGACTTGCATTCCAATGATAAAGGGATCATCCATACTACTTCATACGCTCAAGTTCGTTTTATCGAAAGACTTCTTAGCAGGGAGAATAGGAGAAGGCTGATAAGTACAGATCCGGAGATACCTCGAGATGAGATAATTGCAAAGCATTGGGGCTACTCAACTTCAACTTCAAATGGAAATGAGAAATCAAAGTCGGTCCTAATCTCTCCTTCATTACATACCGGACTTGACTTGAAAGATGATCAGTCAAGATTCCAAATAGTTGTAAAAATACCATACCCTAGTAGGGCCGATAGATGGGTAGAGACAAAACGAAAGATGGACGGCGGCAGATGGTATAACTGGCAGACTGCCTTAAGACTAGTACAATCCTGCGGACGATCAATTAGGTCTAAGGATGATTGGGCAAAAACTTACGTCCTAGACTCGGCATTCAGTCGGTTCATAAGGGAGAATAAATTGCCTGTTTGGTTCAGAGAAGGTATCATTTAATCTGACTCCGATAAAGTTAGAATATAAAAACAGACTGAAGATAATATTGTAGTTTTAAGGCTTTTACTGCAATAGAAATTGAGGTTATTGTACCAAACTACAACTACAACTAATTTAGGTTAAGTAGGCATCATAAGAACGATGCGATTAATTAACAAGCCGAACTTATTTCCAACTTCAAGTAAATTTGCTTAACTCAATTGTTCAGACAGTCTCTTTTCGGTAACAAAGAATTTGGTCCTGTCAGTTTCATCTATTTCTAGTTCAAGAGGATACTCGCACCCCTTACAGCGAGTCTCGTACTTATTCGGTCAGAGTGGTAACTAGTAAATTGTGACCTTCAAAAGAAATATTTAATTAAAGCAGATTAAGCGAAAATCCAAGTTGGGATTCAGGTAAAGAACTATCTGACTGATAGATCGCGATCTTCTCTTTTTCTCCTCGCTTGAAGGTCTTCATAATGTCTGGTAGATTGCCCAGAATCAAATACAGTTGCATAATCTTTCCTTTCCCAGTAAACAGGATTTCTGTGATGACTCTCTTCACATTCATACGTTCTCGAGACATAATCACTGGTCTTTGGTTGTTCCCGCGGAATACAATATTGGAGATCTGATGGAGGAATAATTTCAAACGATGAAGTACATACATAGCATAGGCCCCTATTCTGAATCAAAACAATTTTAGTTACGATTGCTGCTTAAAACAATGACTATGGATCTACTTTGGCAATCTACATAGTTCTAATCAGTCCACTGTATTTCACATCTATAACGGTCCGTCTGCGGGGACGAAAAGGGAAGAGAGCGTAATATCAAACGACCAAAACCTTAATTCTGCTATCTCATTTTCAACAGTGATCGTGTCATTTTCATCTCTTGCATACTTAACAATATTTCACAGGCTTGGATTTCTGACAATATTATGTCCTTTTTATCCCTACAAGACTGTGATACGAGTCAACGAACGAATATGTTACCTTTCTCTGTATTTTTACATCCACAAGTTTTGGCTACCATGTCATAATCTGCTTCTGTACGAGCGATATTCACCCGACTATCACTACCTTAGTTTGTCCACAATTCTGAGGTCTTCCCATTGATGTAATCATGATCTAACTTGTAAGACCCATAATCAGAAATACGCGTCGATTGTAATTAGATTCAGAAGAGTGAACACTCAAATAATGTTTTAGAAGTGTTAGAAGTGTTAGGTGAAGACAGTTTGAACAATTTGATATACTTGTGCTATTATTGTAATGAATTTCAAAGTAATAACAAAGAAGATTGTCAACGTCACTATATAAAGAAACATCCCGGAAGGTCCGGATACCCGGGTTTAGCAGATAACAGAGATGGGATTGACGATGCAAAGTAAGCCCTGGGAGATCTAACGACCAAAATGCCTACGTTCTCATGCGATTTTGCTGCACTAGTTTTAATATAGATTACCCTGACCAGGTTCACATACGAGCGAATAGAAAAGAGGATATTCTATCAGATTCAATAACAACTAGAACTAAATGCCTAAAATGTCAAAAAGACAATATCCTGTATTGGTCTAAATCGTAGGGTTTACTCTGTAGCATAACGAAGCCGCAAGGCAAGGCTTGGGAGATCTAAGTCAACCACGGACTTGCTACAAGAGATCTAGAAATGCTGAGAGAACTAAGTAAGGACACTACTATGAATTTTCAAAATTGATCGCGCCCAAATCTATTTCATCGAGTATCGAATCATAACTCAGCAGTAGAAGTTTGGATTGTCAAGGTTATTTCTAAAGGTCTTCATTAAATAGAAGAAATTATTAGGTGTTTCTCTTTTTTGAATCTGCCTTTCCTTTTTCATACAGGCATCTAAGACACCATGTTTCATCGAACACGTTACCCTTTTCTGCTTCCTTTGTTATTGGAACTACAAGTCTTACTTCTTTTCACCTTTGAATCGCTTACAATGCCGGACCCTCTGATGACAGACAGGACAGAAGATAACATCCTGTGGACGCGGCTTACTGCAGTTACTGCAAAAGGAGTCTATACTGTAATCAACATAGGGCATTTATCTTTTCTCTTCCGGTCGCTGTCTTAGCAGGTTGTTACATCGCTTAGAGCCGCAGGTTTTGGCTATTATCTGACATAGTACTTCTGTCCCTCCAATATTCAAGTTGGAATGTCTCCTTCAATTTTCAGTCCAGAATTCCAAAATCATACCTCGAATGTCATCATAGTCTAATCTATAACTTTCAGACTCCGAGATTGGTAACCATTCCATTTTGTTGGTATCGCATACAGGACATGTGGAGATGTATCCATCATCATTTGTCAAACAAGATGCACACCAATAGCAAGACTTGCACATTAAGAAATATCTCTCATCTATAAACTCGTTTTTGTTTTGATGAATAATTGGCTCTATTTTAGAGATGCTTACAACGGCTAACCATCTTCTTCTGGGTTTTCCCTACGAAGGTCAGTAAATATCATCGATCCTATTGAAAGTAATGAGATTTAAGTCTGCCTACCATCCGACGCAGTTGGAAGACACCTGCATTATGTCATGTGACAATACGCTGCCCACTTTCGCATAAAATCTGTTGGAATCATGTAAGATTTGAGGACCATATTTTCATAATAACTAGTTGGCTCGAAGGTAGTAATCAGGATAATTGTTGCTTTCTGGTTTCAAGTCGTTTGATAAGTTGTTCATAAACCATTTTTAAAGTCAATGGCATTGAATTTAGTTGTTGTTTTATAGCCATTATTACGCAGTCTATTGCTTCTTTATCTGCAAACTCAAACCTAAACCCTAATTCTTGTGTATGTTCGAACTTGATGCGTTCACTTTCGTGGTCATTACACAAGTTCTTGGCAGCGATCTGTATTTTCTCACCCCACTGAGCAAATACAGTCGGATCTGTTCCAATCGCCAAATCCTTAAGCGTTTTTTGCAATTCATCAAATCCCTTTACACTAGAACTCACGAATATCATACGCATGAGACTAATTATTTAATGATCTGTTGCCACCCATTTTTCAACACCCATTTATAATTATCAACATACTTGAACTTTCGATTAGAGTCTTTGAATATTGAAGTGCCTGTGTGTGGGTAAGATATGAACTGAACATTATCTTTGTCAATCTCGCTCCACCACCGTACCCAGCAGTGCTAA
>JALZOS010000310.1 GCA_030913755.1 Thermoproteota archaeon
GATCTTATAAGTAATTGATTCTTTAATGAATATGTGACCAATATTGCAAAGATAGTAGAAATTGTAGGGAGTTCTGAAAAGGCCGGAGTGAAGCGGCGCAAGCAGCATTAGATGAAGCCAAAAAGACTATTCACGGTATTAATGGATTAGAAGTTAATCACATTACTGCAAAAGTGGACCCGAGCACTGGATAAATTACTCAATATCGTGTAGCAGTCAAGATTGCTTTTGGAGTAGAACATTCATAATAGAATGGTTTTCTACTTCAAATATTTTCTAATTTGTTTTCGAGATTTTTACTAGACGAGTTTTTTTGCTTTCAGGTCTTTAATCCTAGTCCTGATAGTTACATCCGTAGTGTATCCGGCTTTCGCGATTTTGTCTTGGGAAATGTATTCACCAGTTCTGCTACATGCCATATATAACACGCTTGCGGCAAGTGCCATAGGATTCTTTCCGGAGCAGTATTCTCTGTCCTTGATATATGACATTAAATTCACAGCCTCTCTTTTAGTTTTCTCACTTATCCCCGCTATATTTGCGACTTTTAGGACACACGTTATTGGGTCGGTTATTGGAATCATGATATCCAGTGCTGAAGATAGTAGTCTTGCCATTCTTGCTATGGTTCTTGGCCGGATATTACTAACTTTAGCTACCTCCTTGAGTGATGTGGGTGATGACCCTTGCCCTAGGACGATATATATTGCAGCAACCAGAATTGCATCGATCGATCTATTCCTAATCACGTCCTTAGTCAGAGCTTTCCTGTAAACGTGAGCAATCTCTTCGATTGTTACATCTGACAAATTTAATTTATCTTTCAAGTTATTGAGCATGTAGAAAGCTCTTTTCAGATTCCTCTCTTTGCTTGAACCTAGCTGTATTCTATGGTCCCACGTCCTTAGTCTCTGAATGGTAGAATGGACAGAAGGATCAATGCTCTGTCCTTTACCATCTTTGTCTGTCTTGCCCATAATTGTTGAAAGACCCATATCATAAGATGATAAAGTAGAAGTCTCCGCTCCTATCCATCTCTTTTGTATAAAGGGGACCTTAGTATCCTCTGTTTTTTCTTGTATGACTAGGCCACACAAGCTGCATATAACTTCTCCAGATTGTGGATCAGCTACCAGGTGATCCAGTTCACATTTTGAACAAGATATAGATGACTGCATGAAGAATGATATCCATATTATTATAACTATGGACTCCCTTTAAACAGTCTTATTTTATCAGATCTCTCTCTTTTGTCATTATATTAGCACCTTCTCTGATTAAGGAATAAGGAATTAGTATAGACAGCGTCTTAAGCATCTTAAATAGTTATATCACATGATGAACAGTATAAGGCATGTCTTCCAAATCAGAGCATAGATGCGGCGCTTGCGGAGTGCTAGTTAACTCCGATGAGGAACTGAAGGAACATAATCTCCAAAGGCATAGTTAATATTCACTTTATTTTTTATTTTAGAATCTACGTACATCTATAGGCCTGCTGAATTGATTTTCTTTAATTAATAACGTCCATTCTCTATCACTTCTTAACATTTTTTAGTCCTCCAGTAATATTCAAATATTATTCAAACACAAACATCTCTGGGTCAAGAAGGCAACAGGATTAGGCGTTACTGAATTCATGTTAAGATTAATGGCCTGGCTATGCAAGCGGTATGTCATATAGGAATTGTCAGATGTGCATAGTCACCGGGCCGAATATCGACATTGCAATCAAATTAATAAAGAGAATGAAGAATATTTTTGAAACAAAGTTAGGTCTAATTTTCCAAGATAAAGAAACAGTACTCGAGTTAAACGGCTGTACTATCGAAGCGTATCCCTCTAATCACCTAGACGCATATAGAGCGTTAGAGAATCCAACGTTCATACTCATAGACGAAGGTGATTTCTTTCGTAAGTCAGAACAAGTACGCGCAAGGTTTGTGACTGAGCGATATATCGGCAAGTCAGATCCCTACATAGTCATGGTGTCTACGCCGAATGCACCTAACGGCTTGTTTGACAGAATAGAAAGGGAACCTGAAGAGTCATGCATGTACAAGCGTTTGAAGATGGATTATACTTACGGGCTTAATCGTATCTATACAAAAGAAGAGATAGAAAAGGCTAAACAATCACCAGGTTTTGAAATATCTCCATCATTTTTAGTTAGAGAACGTCATCGATTGATCACTTAAATAATCTCTTGAACAAGACTACTTGATGAGTCACGAAACTGAATTATCAAACACCATGTATGATCTCCTACATGCAATGGGAAAAGACGCTGACTTCCTTTACAAAACTATAGATACTTACATCAAGGACGCGCAGACCGCAAATAAATCCGACTTGGTAGAGATCTGGCAAACTATCAAGAAGGATAGGCTGAAACACTTACATATGCTAAAAGAAGCGCTAGAGAAAGAAATACATGGATAAAAGAACCATTCCTTCTTTTTTGAATTCTGTCTTTAAAAAAATAGAAAGATAAAGTTAGTTTAGACAGGTGCTTTTCGTATTCCCTGTCTGCATCTATTCTTCTAGTACAATAGGCAGAGGTAACGCCACGATTGTGCGCATTTACCCAAATGGCAGCTCTGAAGTTTTTGTATCCATTCCTAAACTCCCAATGTCGGTCCCAGGAGGGGATAATTCTTTGATATTTGATCAGATAGACAAAGATCTTTTCTTATCACTTCTATACTGGTATGGGTCTGGTATGATAAGATTCAAGCCTAATAAAATAGCTACAGCAATAATAAGAGAGGTCATTCTTAGTGAAATAACCAAACAACTCGATATTGTCGTAGGAACACTATTTAACAATCGACCAGAGTTTCAAATCTCATCATTATCCAAAATTACCGATCCGATATGGGAGGATATTGAAAAGTTATATTCTAATGACTACTTCCTCACATCTAATCAATTCCTTATAGATCTAGTGAGAAAACTTATTTGTTCTCTAGTGACTATATGTAAAGCTCCTATGGGTCCTGTAGACCCCGAAGTTATTGAGGAACTAGAAATTAAGGCAAACGAATTTAGACATAAGTCAGATTCTATAAAGGAGAATATTCTAGACAAAAATCTAATGAAATCGAAGGACTTGTCAGAACTAATAGATATTTACAAACGAGCTGTTTTTATCCAGTTCTTGACATCTATTTTTGCCATAATCTGACCTAATTTGCTTTCCACGTCTTCACGCATTTGTTTCGTCTCTCTTTCGTGTTTGAGTTTCATAAGTGAAATTTCGTCTTGCTTCTCTGTTAATTGCTTAACTTCTTTTTTGAGTCTATTAGCAGGTTCGATAGTAAGATTATTGATTGCTTTCCTATATTCTGTTACTATGAAATCGAAAGAAGGTCTATCATAGGAATCGTATAGCCTAGTTGTATCATGAACTACCATCTTCCTTAGAGCTAGACCAATTCTCACCTGTCCATTTCTTCTCTGTAGTTGGTAATCTCCTATTTAGTCTATCAGTCCCACTATCCATAACTGTATTATCAGCTAACTTCCTTAACTCTATAAGAATTGTTATTGTCTCAGTCACTGGTCTACTAGCAAACGACTTTATTTCTGCGTCTGTTATACCATATTGTAGAAGTCCTGAGTCCTCTGAGAGTCTTTTGATATATACCACTCTTTGGTCTAACATTACTCTATTCATTACTCCTATTTTCTCCTCATTTAGCAATTCTATATATCTTCACTAGGAATTCAATTCTATTGCATGCATCACACTTAT
>JALZOS010000331.1 GCA_030913755.1 Thermoproteota archaeon
AATCATGCTAGTGAAGAATCAACCAATCATCTCAAGATTGTTACGGGGAGGAAGAATTGCGCTATAGTTAGAATTGAGAGCATTGCTGCTTCTCATCTTCTTGCAATGTTAGAAAGTGACAAACAATATCACGATTTCGTGAAATTATCCCCTTACAAAAAGGACGGTGTTGAAATTACTAGAGTGCTGTTCTTAGACGGAGACTATGTTCGCCGCAATGAACGTCATTTCAGAGCATTCTATCCAAAGCTTGAGACGGTGTATGGAAGAGGAGTTGTAACTTTGATTGGGGATAACATGTGGAAGATACCAGGGATTGCTTCCACTGCTAGTAGCACAGTAGGTGAGAATAGAATAAATATTCTAAATTTAGATGCTCAAGAAGAGACTTCGAGGATCCTGATAGTCGTAGATGAATCGAATGTCTCTGACGCTGTCAGAGCTGTCCACGCGAAGAGGAAGCAAATACATGGAGTTAAACAGTCATGAACGGAAAGAAAATTTGGATCGATGGTATTTTCTATGACTGGGATGAAGCAAAGATTCATGTTTTGACACACGCCTTGCATTATGGTACTGGTGTATTTGAGGGTATTCGTTGCTATAAAACAGTAAATGGCTATGCTGTGTTTAGATTAAAAGAGCACATCAGACGATTGATCGAAAGTGGAAAAATGTATTATATGACTTTTCAGCAATCAGACAAGGAACTTGAACGTGTTGTTTTAGAAACAATAAAGATAAATGGATTTAATGAATGGTACGTTAGGCCCATAGCGTACTATGGCTATGGCAAAATGGGAGTCAATCCCTTACCTAATAAGGTATCAGTGTCAGTTGCTCTTTGGAAATGGGATGAATACCTCAAGTCAAATTCGGGTCTTGTAGGAGCGAGAGTGATGATTTCTTCTTGGCTAAGGATTGATAACAGGTGTATGCCAATGCGTGCCAAGGCTACAGCCAATTATGCAAACTCTGCTCTAGCTAGAGTTGAAGCCATTAGGGCAGGATACGACGAAGCTATCATGCTAAATACCCAAGGAAAAGTGGTTGAAGGTAGCGCAGAAAATATCTTCATAGTAAGGGATGAGACGGTTGTGACTCCTCCCATAAGTGCAGGCGCATTAGACGGGATTACTAGGTCTACGATTCTGACCATATGTAAAGAACATGGGATTGCTTTTGAAATTCGCGACATTACAAGAGACGAAATATACGCAGCAGATGAGGCATTTCTAAGTGGCACTGCTGCTCAGATCAAACCAATAATCGAAATTGACAGTAGAGCTATGGCTGACGGTACTGTGGGAAAAACTACTAAGAAGCTTCAGGAATACTATGAACAAATAGTACGCGGAAAGGGAGGGATACTGAGCAAGAATTGGCTAACCTATATCCATTAGTGATGTTAGCAAAAGTCTCTCAATCGTTCATTTGTAAACTTACTTTTCTGGAAGATACCCCAACGTCATGTAAATTTGACTGAAGTAGGTATAGTGACATAGTGAGGAGTTTCCCTTACATCGACTTGGGGAGCTTATTAGACACCAGATTCATTGAGAACAAGTGCAAGCAATGCTGCTCTCAGTTCTTTTCCGTATGCGACTTGTTTGAAGTATATAGCATTTTTCGTCAGATCAATATTCTTAGATATTTCGTCAACTCTAGGCATGGGATGCATGATAGATGCGTCGGGTTTCAATCTATTTAAGACGTTACCATCAATAATATATGTGCCCTTAACTTTCTCATATTCTTGTATATCTGGAAATCGCTCTCGCTGTATTCGAGTAACATATAATACATCTATTTTGCTAAGAAGCTCATCGTCGAGTTCTGTAAGTTCGGATATTCTTAACTTTTCCGTTAGTCCATAAATTGATTCCTGCCTGATACGTAAAGATGGTGGTGAGACCAAGTAAATTTCTACGTTATAATGAACAAGCCCGTAAAGTAAGGAATACACAGTTCTACCATATTTTAGGTCTCCCAGAATACATATCTTAAGTCCATCGATATTTTTTTTCTCCTTTTTCATAGTGTAGAGGTCAAGCATTGCCTGAGTTGGATGTTCTTCACTACCACTACCTCCGTTAAGAACAGGATGGGTGGCTATTTCTGCAGCGTATCTGCTTGATCCATCCATTTGATGCCGCAGTACCAAGATATCGGAATAGAGATCCATCGTTCGAATTGTATCATATAACGTTTCCCCCTTCTCTATTGAAGAATATCGCGGATCAAATATTCCCAAGGAACTACCACCTATAGATGCCATCGCAGCTTCAAAACTCATTCTCGTTCTGGTGCTGGGCTCGTAGAAGATATAACCAAGCGTTCTTGCATAAGCTAGCTGACCTCTATCCTTTGGCTTAAGAGAACTGATTCTGTCGGTTGCATCGAACACAAATTCTAGATCAGCTTTCGAGAAGTCCTTTATTGTAACTATATCGCGATTAAAGAAGTGATTATTTTTCATAAACCTCAGCTTTTACAATATTCTGAAAAGCATTCCTAATAAAAGATTGTCAATTTTGAACAAAAGTTTAGATCACAGATAAGAATTGAAGGTAGAATAAAATTATTATCTTCCTTTTTTTCATGACTTCGTTAAGATCATATGTACTAGGAATTGTCTACATCATCATCACATATATTATAGAATTTCTCTCGTAGATATGGTCAACTTGAAAAAGTACTTGGTTATTCTTTCGATTCTGGCTTTACTTACTTGGCAGTCAGCAATGACTTCAGACAAAAATGGTCTTGTTGCAACCCAAGCAAATGAAAATTTATCATCGATTGTTTCATCAACAGCAAACGATTCACTCGTTCCGGGGGCGGGGATAGGAGCCCAGTCTGCAGTAGCCGCAAATCCTTATGCAGAGAACATTAGTTCTAGAATTCAACACAATTCAACTTATGCTGTAGACGGAAAAACTCGGGGTCTACTGCCGCCAGACAACGACCATGAGGGAAATTTTACAATATCAAACATGGATACTCCAAAACTAGGGAATACGGATAGCCTTCCTAGGATATTGCAGAATAAGAATATGACCGTTGGGACGATAACTTTTGCTAAAAATAGAACCGATCTAAACTCAGCGATTAACACCTCGTATCCAGCCAATATAGGGACTATAAGTTATACACCCAAATTCGTATGTGGTACGATTTCTTCGAATAATGGACCGCTCAGACCTGGCTATTATGACACTGACATAAGCATTTTTAACAAACAGAACTACCCCATCAAGATCCTTTGGAATGTGGTGGTTTCTGACGGTCCCTCTTCAAATGCAATTATTAAGCAATTATCACCTGAAACTTCTACCAAAATATCATGTTCCGACATTCTGGTACTAATCTCAAATAATGCCGGCTTCCTTGAAGGTTTCGTTGTGATCGTATTACCAATTAGTGGTAATATCCTTGGTGCATTTCCAGATGCGAGCGGTACTGGTGGGTCAATTTTGAGACCAATCAATGATGCAAATGCAGATTTAATTGATGTACAGGTATTTTATACCGCAAACGCGTTACCAAAGTTGCCTCAAAATATAATTATTGAAAACGTTGCATTTCAAATTATAGCTGATCCATCTAACAAAATTCCCAAGACATCTTTGAATAGAGAATTAGTAATCTCATTTATGTCGGATCCTAACATAGTATATGATCCAGAAAATCAAACCAAAATGATCTTGGCTAAAGAACATGGAATGTCTGGTATTGAAGTAAATAATATCAAGATCAAAATAGATCGTACTGATGTCGTTACTTCATATCAGCAAGACGATCATGCAATATCATCTTCAAGAATTCAGCCTGATATTAGATATGCCAATTGAATTCCGCCCCGGGAATTCTGCTGGGTGCCCCGAAATTCATGACTCAGCGGAAGATAATATATAAGCAGATATACGTATAGTTGAATACATGAACCTTTGCATCTAATTCATTACAATGATTTTCATAAAGAAGTTTTCGATATTTTTATTGGCATATACTTTGATGCGATCCCATATATCGCATGTATCACGAATAATTGCATGAGAACTGATTAACGGCCCCGATTTTGCCAACCCCCTATTGAAAATGGAACGTGCAAAGATAAGATAGTCATAGACCAATTTTCAAGCCCCAAATTTTGTCTGGAGCATTGATTCATACCTGCAGCAATACAGATATTTTCCCACTATCATCAATAAAAGTAAATGACATTAAAAGATGACGCCATCAGTTTGCATAGAATTCTCAAGGGAAAGATAGAAATTAAAAGTAAAGTCTTCACGGACGGTGCACTAGATGGGAAAAATGATACATTAGGTCTTATTTACACTCCAGGAGTCGCATATGTTGCCCAAGAAATAAGTAGAGACAAATCCCTGGCCTACGAATACACATCCAAATGGAATAATGTTGCCATCATTTGCGATGGTACTAGAGTTCTAGGTCTAGGAAATGTCGGGCCAGAAGCAGCCTTAGCTGTGATGGAAGGGAAATCAGTGCTATTCAAAGTACTTGGCGGGATAAACGCCCTTCCTTTATGTATTGCCACTCAGGATTTGGAAGAAATCATAAAATTTGTAAAAATTGTAGAACCTAACTTTGGAGCTGTGAATATTGAGGACATAGAATCTCCCAAGGTCCTCAAAATTGTCGAACGGTTAACTAGTGAGTTATCAATTCCAGTTTTCCATGATGATCAACATGGTACTGCTGTAATTGCCCTTGCTGCATTGATCAATGCTCTTAAACTAGTACAAAAGAGACTACCTGACATCAGAATAACAATAGCTGGAGCAGGTTCTGCCGGTTATGGAATATGTAAGATTCTCCTTACGGCAGGTTGCAGAGATATAATAGTTACTGATAGGATGGGCATCCTGCACCCTTCAAGGAAGGATATTGAAAATAACTCATACAAGCTTGAAATCGCACTGAAGACGAATCCTAACAAGGTTGTAGGAAACTTAACTGATGCAATTAGAGATTCAGATGTGGTAATCGGAGTCTCGGGGATTGCTGGTCTTTTTGATAAGAACATGATTAGGTCGATGAGGTATGATCCTATAGTTTTTGCTCTCAGCAATCCGGATCCTGAAATTCTGCCATCTGACGCATATGAGGCCGGCGCCAAGATTATTGCCACCGGAAGATCAGATTATAGCAATCAAGTAAATAATGCGCTTGTATTTCCTTCGGTAATGCGAGCACTACTGGATCTTAAAATCAAAAAACTGACAGAAGAAATGCTTGTATCGGTAGCTCAGGGTATTGCCGCATTGGTAGACCAAGTTCATTTGAGCGAAAAATATATTATACCTAAGATAAATGACCCTCGAATTCTTCCAATTGTTAACGAGACCCTCAAATTGGCTATAATGAATCATCTTAGGTCTAACTAACGAAACATTAATCAATGGAGTCGTATGGAGTATTTTCTAATAAACAATATCGTTATCAATTACAACTAACACTAGCTACTGTATTACTAGCAGTAAGTGATTTTTCATTTCATATCTCTTTCATAGCATCATTACACGAACCTAAACCAGTTACCATATTCTGGTAATATAGCTTTTAATGGAAATATTTAGATGATTCATGTGGTTCTTATTAACTCCCTGATTCTTTGACTCCTTTGCCTCCTGGATAATACAAATTATGTTTTGAAGGCTCTGCTTAGCATTATAAATTCTGGACCTGTGGTAAGACTTCCTACTACTACAGAATTTGAATTGGCTATGATCCCTGATGAAAGGTATGGGATTCCGCCGTTGATAGTTAAAGGCTCAACATCAACCTTCAATGTTTCAGAGATTATGCGAACTTCTTCCTCACTTGCATTGGGATGGACAGCAGCTCCCAGATTTGTAGCAACGACCATCGCTCCTGTCTGCACAAATCCTGCTATGGACAAAGTATCAACCTGGACCCCTAGAATATCCCTTATCTGTTGATGAGTTTCTCCTTTAATTAAGCTGGAAACAAGCGCGCCATTATCATTCGCCGAAATCAAATTTCCGATTGCTGTGAACTTAGACTTCAAGCGGTCTACGTTCAATTTACTTTCTTGTTTAAAAAGTTGCAATTCCTCTTCAGAAGCTGTGGAAGGGAGAATAATGCCGTTATTATTCATCACAGATAGAGGACCAATTAACCTAGTTCCAGATACAGAAGCATAAAACATATTGTCTACATTTAGATAATCCTTAAGTTTCTTGGCCTTTGTTTCTGCGAAGCCAAATGGAACTGATAATATTGTATTGTTTGATTTTACGAACAATCCAATATTTGGACTTCTATAAACATCATATTTGTAAATCCCCAATTATTAAAACTCCCAGCACAGTGCATATGAACTTATTGGGATAACCCCGCATATAGCTAACACTCACAATACACGTCTTAGGACCCATCGAAAGGATCTGTCAACTATTTATCATCAATAAACCTCACTATATGCCCCACTGGTTAAGGACCTGCTGTTATCATGTGCATCAAAAAATTATGTATGTTTCTAAGGGAAAGAACAAAGGATTATTTTTAGCACTCATCCTGAGCCGCAACTACTGAAACCACACTCAATACACATATTACAGCCTTCAGTAATGATTAATCTCGCTTTACAGGATGGACAAGCTTCATCTTCACAAAATTCATTTGTTGAGATAGAGGATACTGTCTTCTTCACTTCGGTCGTTGGGTGGATATATAACTCATCAATTGCCTCTGACTCTTTGAAAATCTTTTCAATCTGTGTTCTGACATAGTTTTGTTTAATATTTGAACGTATGTAGTCGGCAACATGAGCACTGGGCCTTACAATGAAGTTCCTTTCCTTCTTATCATTCCCAGTTATATGAAGAACCTGTTCGTGTCTTGAACCATCCCTATAAACTGTAACTCCCTTTAATCCCAATTCATGCGACAATAGGTAGGAGGCCCTTACATCCTCTGCATTAACATCTGCTGGCATATTGATTGTTTTCGCAATTGCATTACTAATCCATTTTTGCCAAATGGCCTGAGCCATCAAATGGTCAGTCCAGTGAATATCGATTGCAGTAACGAATATGTTTTGTATCCATTCTGGAATTTCACTCAATCCTCTTACAGAGCCATAATTATTGGCAATCTTAGTCAGTATTTCATCACTATAAAGACCCTTCTCTTTTAGCAGATTTTCAAAGACCCTGTTACTGTAGAAAAATCTTCCAACTGTAACCCGCTTTTCAAAAACAAGAGCAAATATAGGTTCTACTCCATTTGATGTATCGGCTATCATCGATAATGTTCCAGTCGGGGCTATGGTTGATGTCCATGAATTTCTTATTCCATTTTTCTTTATTTTTTCAATGAGAGAATCCCAATCATACGAATGCATTTCTTTAGGTATTTCATAATATCCTGCAACAGGTATCTTTCCATTTACATATTCCGTCTTATTAAATAAAGGAAATGGTCCCCTTGTCTTGGCAATAGCAACACTTTCTTCCATACTGTAATAAGATATGGCTTCAGCCAATTTGTTCATGAAATCATAACCTTCTTTGGAATTGTATGGAACTTTCAACATAAAGAGTAGATCAGCTATTCCCATTATTCCCAATCCAATTCTTCTGGTTAATTTCGTATTATGGTCAATTTCTCCAACTGGATATTTGTTCATATCAATCACGTTGTCAAGGAATCGGGTCGACAGACGAATAGCCTGTTCATACCGTTGCCAATCGAACTCAAACATACCATCTGCTTTTCTCTTTACAAAATTTCCCAGGTTTATTGATCCCAAATTGCACGATTCGTAGGGATAAAGTGACTGTTCACCACAGGGATTTGTTGCCCGGAGAGGACCATCTTTTGCTGTCAGACATGGATTGTACCTGTTAATATTATCAAAAAAGATAACACCTGGTTCAGCACTTTTCCAAGCGCTGAAGGCTATTAAATCCAATAGCTGATGTGAATCTATTTGTTTTATTGGTTCGTGTGTCCTAGGATTCTTAAGTGTGTACTTGTGATTATCTTCACTTACTACTGATTGCCAGAAGTCATCCCATATGCCTACACTGACATTAAAGTTCTCAAATACTCCTGGTTTTGTTTTTGCACTTACGAATTTTTCTATATCTGGATGCCATGCCTCTAGTATTCCCATGTTTGCACCTCGTCTCTTTCCGCCTTGTTTCACGACATCTGTAATTGTATCTATAATCCTCATGAATGAAGTTGGTCCTGAAGCGACGCCAGATGTTGAAGCTACGATATCACCCTCTGGACGTAAGTTAGAATAATTAATTCCCACCCCGCCGCCAGATTTGAAAATCATAGCGGCGTCTGTTGACGATTTCATTATTTTTGACATATCATCTGGCATATCTAGAACAAAACAAGCTGAGAGCTGACCGAGTTTTGCTCCCGCGTTCATAAGAGTTGGAGTATTCGGTAGGAAATCTCTTGAGACCATGAGATTATAATATTCCATGATCCTTTCTGAAAATGTTGACATGCTGCCTTCTGCTATTATTCGAAGGAGCTCCTTGAAGCTTACCTTCATATGTCCACCTTTGGCCAGATAAATATAATGACGAATCATTGCTTCAAAATGATACTTATTAAGGTAATAATCACCAATCCTTAGCTTCATGTCAAAATCATCAATTTTTGAATAGTATTTCTCTGCTTCTTCTATATTTTGCGAGATACCCTCAGCCAACGAGAAAATTCGATTATCATGCAACATATCAGGAATGGTCACTAGGACAGCCACTCTTTCAAACATTGATTTTGGTCCTTCAATTATTTCGTTGTTATTATCCCTAAGCAGATAGCGTGCTGCAAGTACCCGCAGTGAATTTACGTCAAAGGCCTTGTCTACTTCATCTAAATCTTTTTTATTCAGAATCTTCATCTTTTCGTCTCTAACTTTGCGTCTCTCGTGTCTGTATAGAATATAGGCTTTGGCGGTTTCTGACAATCCTTCTTCAATTAGAATTGATTCAACAATATCTTGAACATCTTCTACACTTGGAACCAAAGCAGTGTTATCATGTCCGTAACGTTGCTGAACCATCTTTTGCATTACCTTGTTTGACAACTTTTCTGCTAGTTGATACTCTGACTTGCCCATCGCAATTAACGCTCTATAAATTGCGTTGGAAATTTTATTTTGATTAAATTCAACGATTCTTCCATCCCTTTTTCGTATTTGTATTATCGTTTTTTCGTTCGAATTATTTACCTCAGTAACTCCAGCCATCCCGTCCTATACAGGAAGAGCTTAGCTTAAAAGGGTTATCTTACTAAAATATAATATAGTAGAGGTGTAAATTATTTGATTTTGCATTAATAAATTATTGAAAGATAAGGCGATTTGCAGTTTTGGCATTTTTCTTGAGAAATGTAGCATCTTGTACCGCACAAAGAACATATCTTATTTTTGGAAATGAGTCTAAAGAAATTAAGATCGTATGCGGCTTTCAAGATAGCATTTGTGTCGTCATTAGAAATACCAGTGATGTCGACGTTTACTGAAAAACCTCCACTTAGAAGACTGCTAATCGTATTAGATGACGAGAGTATCGAATTTTTGTTTTCTAACAAATCTTTGCCTAGTATAGTCGTTCCTTGAGAATATGCCTCCGGCATTCTTTCATCATTCTGTTGCATCTTTCCATATTTCTCAGCGTCAAGGGATGCTAACCGTTTCGCGCTATCATCCGGGATCATAGCTATACTTATTGAATTCTCGTTTTGCTGTCTACCATTATCTGCCACAACGTCTGCCGCTGTACGCAATACTTTCAGTAAAATTTCTTCTCCGTCTAAATCGTGTCCCAAAATATTATACACTGATTCTCGTGCACCGGTGAGATTAATTACAAGATTCATCTTTCCAAGCTGCATCAATTGTGATCTTTGTGCAAGTGTGGGTAGAATTCCCTTTCTTATTATGTCAGAGATTACTTTCTTCCTAATAGCAAGTGCCGTTACAGCTGGTTTTAACATCAACGCCAGCCGTGCCCTGAAGTAGGTTTCATCTTTGTTCGATTGGTAAGCCAGTCTTGGGAGGTTAACTGCGAGTGATTGCAGGCCTATAACCAGTCCTGATTCGTCATTACACGTGTTTCTTAAAACTCCAGTGTGAGTCCGTACTCCTTTGTTCGAGACAGAAATCATTCCTCCTGCGATTCCAATAGATCCTATCGCTTCCGAATGCATAAGAATAGAATTGTAATCTTGACATGTTATCTGAACCCCTATTCTTGGCACAGGGGTATGCTCTACATATTTACGATATCCATTCAATAATGCTGCTACAATATTGGATTCAAGGTCATCTGCTGGTATCGTGATTGTTACGACCGGGTGTCCCCCTGGCAAATAGGATCTAGAAATTGAGGACGCAAGCAAAGTGGCTGTGAATAATGATTCTACGTCATTGGCGTTGTACTGAACTTTGTTGAAAATTGATCCAATAAGATTATCGAATACTACCTCGCCATAAGCCTCTCTGCAAAGAAGTGATACCATCCTTGGAAAGGTTGTCGTTAAATCTTCTAATTTTTTGATAGGAAGTATCCTTGATACACTCAAGTATTTGCCCTTGGAGTCAAGTCCATTTTCAACCAGATCCTTAGAATCATAGAATATAGTGTCTGGAATTAGTCCCCAAAGACCACTGTTGGAGATATTTAGTTCTCCTGCAAGATGCATGTCAGTTATGTCCTTAGGTAGTATGTTAAAGAGCAGGTTTTCCGAAAAAACCGCTACTGAAGCCTCTGAAAGGATGCTGTCGATATCGTTTCGACCGTTAGAACTACCATTAAAGAGCTCTACTACGTCGGAAGTTGGTAGACCCAGCCTAGCAAGTTTGGTTCTATACTCTTCGAAACCATGTTCAATCAGGACAGAATTCACAGTTTCCCTTATGAGCGATGAAGTCAGGTATGCTGTCTGGAATTTGTAGACCTTGTTTTCCACCTCTTCGGTAATTTTGTGAGCCTGTTCAAGAGGCATATTCGCTTCCCTGACTAGGGACTGTATGATTCTGTTTGAATTAAATTCTTCAATAGAATGTCTTGAAGTTCTTACATACATCTTTCCACTCTCTATTATCGACCTCTCTTCGATTTGTCTGGCGAGACTAAGTACGAGTTTTCCTAAATTCGTTATAGTGTATCTTCTTTCTGCCTTATTCAATGCAACAAGCGATTGTCTTAGCAGTTTTCTTAGATGATATGCAAATTTGCCAGACTCCTTTTTGGACTTAAAACCTGCAAGAGATTTTAACTCTGAATAGGTCAGAGGGCCTTTAGAATTTAGAATTCGAAGAATATCAATTCTGTTAGGACTTGCCATAACAGAAAAAATCATCCTTACCCTTCTAGATGCAGTTTGCAGAACTCCACCGGGTCTAATTTCTGATTGAGATAAAGAATCCTGACTCAAATGATCCTCGCTGCCGTTATTCTAATTAACTAATTAAAACTACTTTGTAAATATTTCTTTACCAATGGTATAAAGGAACCTACCTCTCAGCTGATACCTCAAATTTTTTTTCGATCAGGTCTCTACCAATACCCTATTTTCTTCAAATATCATTTCAGATGGATCTTTTACCTTCTTTTCAATACTAATACTCTCTGGGACGTCAGGGAGTCTTGACTTTGTCTCTTCCTCCAGAAGTTCTTCCACTTCATTTAGAATGCCCAAAGAATCTTCATCCAGTGGAGTCGAGATCTTACCTAAATCAGCATTGACATTGTAATTCAATAGGACCTGGGACGTAGTCTTCGTAACATCTTCAATAACCTCGTTTGCTGTAGGAACAACTTTGGAAATGTCTTTTTGAATATCCTTAATCATCTGGACAGTTGGAGTAATCGTGTCCATTATCATCGCAAATTCATTTATAGTAGAACAGCGGAGAACCACAACCTCAAGGGCAATACCCATATTCTGAGTAGTGTGTTGAACCCGTCGGATATTTGCCAATTCAGTTGCTAACACCTTAGCACGTGCATTGTTGCCTGCCTTGATGTTTTCACCTATTTGTTTTCTGAAATCTACATCCATTGAGGAAAACTTTTTGTGGAGCGTCTTTAGTCGACTGATTTGCTTGTTTACGACTTGCGTTGCATTTGTCAGATCGCTCTGGAATTGCCTATGATGCTCCATCGATAAAGATCGTTTCGGATAGAATGTAAGTATTATTGTTAGGGTGTATCAACCAGAAAGTATCATAAAGCTGATGTAAAGAAATTCTAGTATAATTCGCAATGTCTTCCGTGTAGATTTGCCAATTTGTTTGTATGGTAACCAGTTGCCAACAAAGAAATATTATGAATCATATAGCACTATTGCAGTTGTGACATTTGAAACTAGTAAACTTCTACTGTCTTTTCTGTTAGCCTTACGGTAGCTTCTGAAGCGAGAGACCGTGTTTCTTATCATAGCCGGTGACTTTGACCTTAGATCCAATCGGTAAATCAGCTGGCACTTTAATCCCAGGCAAAAACCCTGATGCCCTTATTGGCGTGTTGTCCACATTGAAGACCACCCATGCATAAGAATCTAGATCCTCAAAACCTTCAGGAGCTACTGCCTGGATTGTATGAGTGACGACAGTTCCTACTCCATCGAATTCTACCAATTCAAAATCACTTTTTGAACAAGCAGGACAATAGTACACAGTCTCTAACATAAGTTGACCACAATTCCTGCATTTGTTAACTAATATTTTTCCCCTTATAGCAGAATCTATGAATTTATTCTGGGTCTGAATCGATTCATCTTTCATACTCTTACAAGACTCCAATCTACACTTTTTGAAATATGTGAACCGCCGCGCTTGCTCCCGTTGCGCCAAAATTATGTGTCATTGCAATTTCTGCATCCTTGATAGTTCGGTCGCCTGCAATTCCCGTAAACTGTTCGAATACTTCTACCACTTGTCCTATTCCGGTTGCACCTATTGGGTGTCCTTTTGATTTTAATCCGCCAGACGGATTTATTGGGATCTGGCCATTTCTCCTTGTTGCTCCTTCCCTTGCAGCTTGTGCCCCCGTTCCCTTCCTAAAGAAACCCAAATCCTCGACATCAATTACCTCTGCAATTGTGAAGCAATCATGAACCTCAGCAAAGTCGATATCTTCTGGTCTCAGGCCTGCCATTTTGTACGCCTGTTTTGCAGCTGCAACGGTACTAGGAATAGTTGTAATATCTTCCCTTCCTTGGACTGCAGCAGGCGAGGCACCCCTGCCTGAACCTATTACCTTCATATACGGTCTGCCCGACCTCCTAGCAAATTCTTCGGTACATAGAATCACAGCAGACGCCCCATCTGAGAATGGGCAGCAATCAAAAACTTTTAACGGAGAGGCCACCACAGGAGAATTCATGACATCCTCGACTGTGATCTTTTTTCTGATGTGTGCCTTTGGATTGAGAAGCCCGTTATCATGGTTTTTAACTGCAACGTATGCCAAATCTTCTTCGGTCGCTTTATGTGCTGTCATATATGCGCGAGCTATAGAAGCAAAAAGTCCGGGAAAAGATGCGCCATTACCACCCTCGTAAAAGAAATCTGAACAATACGAGAACAGTGTTGTACTCTGAGTTGTACCTGTATGAGTTACCTTTTCAACACCAAGGGCAAGAAGACAATCATAAAAGCCGGCAGCAACATTAGCATACGCTTCCCTGAACATTACAGAACCCGAACCACAAGCTGATTCGATGGTCAGTCCTGGAACATTTGGAATCCCAAGATTGCTCATTAAAACTGGTGCCATGTGTACTTGTTTATCAGCAACTCCAAAAACATTCGATATATATCCGGCTTGAATTTCTTTTGGCGTAATGCCTGCAGAGTCGATGGCTCCCTTGGCAGCATTTAACGCTATTTCGATTATGCTTTCATTAAGCTTGCCATATCTTGTACTCCCTGCCCCAAGAACGCAGACACTATTGGTCATTGGTTGAAAAGTAGTGTGGAGCATATAAAAATGTTAGACAGCTACAATGCGATTTGTAATATTGGCTAGGGAATTTATAGGTTGATGGATATTATGAACTTCAGTATTGAATTTACTTTAGCCCCAGAAAGCAACAATCGATTCTGAAATTGACGTCCTGAACCCTGCACATACACGTGACTTTTTGTGGGCGTATACAAATAGTCAAGATGAATATCCGCATAATATCCTCTCTAAACGCCTATTAGTTTCATAACTATTCTTCGCTTTACGATATGAACGTAACTGGTATCAGAGGAGCCAAATATTTGTCAGCCGTCTTTCAATAGATTGGCGCCATTGAATTGGTTTTGGGTAGTTTTGCTATCAGAAAAAACTGGAAAGTGCTAAGAAGAGGATTACAAGTCAAAGAAATTAGCCAACTGATCATTTCTTAGTATTGAGGAATCTCTTATTTTTACAATCCCACCTAAAGATAAAATTTCCTTGCAATATACTTTAGTCAGCTATAAGTTGTTTAGTTGGTTGGTTGTAGAAATAGATGGACACGATTCTTGGTAATTATAAATTAGTAATTTGTGAAAAGCCTAACGCAGCTAAAAGACTTGCTTCGATTCTTGGCGACGAATCTATCAGAACGATAAATACCAAATCTCGCATTCCAATTTTTGATATAACATCAAAGAACAAAGAACATTACGTCATCTGTTCTGCTTTAGGCCATTTATACAATTTGGTACCTCTAAAAAAGAACCGAAAAATATATCCTGTCTTCGATTTGGAATGGTCTCCAAGACACTCCAAGAATCCCAAGGACAAGACCAGAGTAAATCTCATCTTGTCTGAAATATCAGAGATCTCACAAAAGGCCTCAGGGTATGTTCATGCCTGTGATTACGATATTGAAGGTGAGCTCATAGGATATAACATACTAGAACTTGCATGTAAGAACAAGTACGAGAAATCTAAAAGGGCAAAATTCTCAACCCTTACAGATTCGGACATCAGGAATTCATTCGCTAACCTGCTAGAGCCCGCTATCATGCTTGCCACCGCCGGAAAAACAAGACATAACTTAGATTTCATTTTTGGAATAAACCTATCTAGAGCTCTTTCAAATTCCTTTATCAAATATCCTGATCGCAAAAGGTATAGCAATATTACTATTGGAAGAGTACAAGGACCCGCTCTCTCATTTGTGGTAGAACGGGAGATAGAAATCAATCATCACGTACCAGTTCCGTATTGGAACGTATTGGCAGAACTTAACAAAGGAGATAGTGTATTCAAGGCTTCTTATTGGCCAAAGACTATCCAGACTTACGAGAAAGCGGCCTGCATAGTGGACGAATGCAGGGATAAGGACGGAGTGACCAATGAGGTAAGAGTCCTAAAAAAGACGATTTATCCTCCAGCTGCATTCAACCTCGGTGAATTACAAAAAGAGTCCTACCGTATTTTTAGAATACAGCCAAACATAACCCTAGCAGTCGCAGAATCGCTCTATCTTTCTGCGTTAATTTCTTATCCTCGTACTTCTAGTCAGAAGCTACCGCCATCAATACGTTACAGGGAAATCCTGTCTAAACTTGCAAAAAATTACATCGAGTATCGTGATAATGCAAATTCCTTACTCCTGAAAGATAAGCTATTTCCCACACAAGGCATCAAAGATGATCCTGCTCATCCTGCGATATATCCAACTGGTGAAAAACCAAAGAAGTTGAACGGTGTCCAAGGAAAGATTTATGATCTAGTTGCAAAAAGATTTCTTTCGGTTTTTGGCAGCACAGCATTAATTCAAAATTCTACGATACTGTTTGATGTTGCTGGGCATTTATTTGCTACTGAAGGTAAAAATGTATTGGATGAAGGATGGATCTACTACTATAAGCCATATTTTCATATCTCGGAATCACAAATACCGGATGTCAGAAAGGGCGACATAGTTCACGTTCAAAAGATTACGAATGTCAAGAAATTTACTAAACCTCCACTTCGATTCAATCAGGCTACATTATTAGAAACGATGGAACGTGAGGGAATAGGAACAAAATCCACTAGAGCTGAAATTATAAACACATTGATAAAGCGGAGATATATTATTCAAGAATCTTCAGGATTTGAGGCAACAGAAATCGGTTTTGCTGTAATCAACGCGATGACCAAATTCATTCCGTCTGTAATATCCACTGATTTGACTAGGACGATTGAGCAAGACCTCGAAGGAATTGAAACTGGAAAGATAAATGACAAGAATGTTATTGCCAAAGCTGTCGATACACTCGAAACCGCTATCATGAAAATTAAAGCAAATGAATTGCTGATTGGACAGGAGCTCAATGATGCTGTAGAGAAAACCGGCAACGATAGTTCAATCGTGGGTGTCTGTCCACTATGCAACATTGGTAGTTTGTTGATAATCAAGTCATTGAAAAGCAGAAAAAGATTCATCGCGTGCTCTCAATACAGAAAAACTGGTTGTAGTGCTTCAGCCCCTCTTCCCCAGACGGGCATGCTAGTAAAAAGTAAATATGCTTGTCCTACATGCCGTTGGCCCATCATGATTCGCATCTTTGGGAGAAAAAAACCATGGAAATTTTGTGTTAACTTTAGATGTGAATCAAAGAATAGATGTTTTGCATCGAAAGATTCCAAGAGCAAGTAGCATGTCCATGTCAGGTAAACGAGCTTGTGTGGTCTGAATATACATCAGTTCTTCTGTTCTTCAATAAAGGCAACGTCTTCCTAATAGATTCAATACGATCTCGATCAATTTCAACCACTTCAACTCCTTCTTTATTACTCATATCGAGTAACGTAATGCCAAAGGGATCGATAACCATGCTTCGTCCTGAAAATATGTTTCCAACTTGATCTGGTGCAATTACGTAGCAGCCATTTTCGATTGCTCTTGCTTTCAGCATTATCTGCCAATGTTCTTCCTTCATAATACCTTGTACCCAAGCAGAAGGTATTGCCAATACATCAGCACCATTTAAAGTCAATATACGCGACATCTCTGGAAACCTAATATCATAGCATACCATCAGTCCGATCTTTCCGATGCCGACTTTTATTGGCTTTTCGATTTTATTTCCTCCCACCAATTTAGTAGATTCTTTAAATCCCAGTGCATCATACAGGTGGAGTTTTCTGTAGATTGACATCACATCTCCTCTGTCTGATATCATGATTGCCGTATCCGAAACACGATAATCAGTTTTCTTCTTTTTGGTATCCATACTTTCATAGATTGTTGCAATTACCTTGATTCTGTGCCTCTTTGCCTCTTTGCGCAGCGTTGAAATAAAGTTGCCATTATTTGCATTTTCTGCTATTGTCGACAACTCCTGTGCAGTTTGTTCTGGAGGAGAATAGGCCATTTGAAACTCAGGAAAGCATATTAGTTCAACTTTTTTCTTCGCAGCCTGTCCTATGTAATCTATCGAAAGTTGAAGGTTTTCAGTCTTAATAGTCGAAGATTTCATCTGGACTAAAGCAAGTTTGTAACTTTTTTTCACGTGACTCGTTCACCGCGTATATTGTAGATTAACGTCATGGTAATAATTTAAACGTCTATGTTTGTTTGTTCATGCAAAGTTAAGGAATAGTCTGTACTTTCATTACCCCTACCAACGTCGATATTCAATCTCTGGAAATAATCTAAATTCAATTCTGCCACATATGGAAACGGGTCGTTTTTTACCAGATTGATGATGGAAAAAATCTGTATGTACATATTCAAGTTGTATCTATTCGGTTGCACAATTTAAGAGTCAAAGATCCTTTTCTGCCAAGTAGACCCTCTTTTTTATAGAGTAGCCCCTCTCTTCTGTGAAGAACCAATTCTTACCGCAAATCGTGCAGCTG
>JALZOS010000193.1 GCA_030913755.1 Thermoproteota archaeon
CATCAAACCAGGTCCTTCATCGTCGGAGTCAGAATGTGAACTTACAAGGTCAACCTTTCGTTTAGTATTTCTTGCCTTGGTCATTCTCAGTACTTAGGCGATGGTGTGTATTTGTACTTTAGTTTACTCTAGTCCTGACTAAATATCATATCTGTCTCCTATTAATCATAACTTCATGATAATTGTCAGTTCAAAATCTGACTAGATCTTATACTTCACTGATACGTAGAGATCAATATGGAATTATTTGAAATGTTCGGCTGGGTTGTGTTGGGATTTCTTCCAACATATGGAGTGCTAGAAATGGCCTACAGGAAACTAGGAAAAACAAAACGTTCTCGAATGACCATAGGGAGGCATCTAGGGGTGGAATGGAAATGAGTACTATTAGCCTTTATCGAAGGCATTCTTTTGAAGCGACAAGTAAAACCAGAAAGGTCAAGACGCCTTCTCTAAACCATGATTATTTTGTAATCATGGCAGCAAGTAGTATTTTCCTTGGAATAGTATTGATAACAATGCTAATGGTCCCAGTAATGATTACATCATCCAGTGGGCTAACTATGGAGGATATCTCTGATTGCAGAAAGAAAATAATTGGATCTCAACAAATGGGATATTATTCTAGTCCGGAGCAATTTAGATTGGCAGAATCGTACTGCTACATTAGATAGAACTTGTAGGACAGAAGACCTTTTTTCTTTTGTCGGGGCTCGCTAGATCCGTATTTAGTTTTCAACGGTAGCAGAAAGGAGAATATCTCTTTCTTTCTACTTTAGTTTGATTAAATACCGCCTTCTGGGTAGCAACAGCACCACATGAAGAGCAGGAACCTCCCAGGATTTTTCGTACTGCTTGATGTTTTGTTAAGGGTGACTTGGTAGATGCTAGCACCGTGTTTAGAAATTGACGGTCAGAATCGGACACTGGTATTGGTTTGAGTATCGTTTTCTTTCTATTCATTAATATGACAATGAAGCTACGAAGGATTTAATAAAAATTCTTTTCACATTCGTAAACTTGGGTTTTCCCATATATTAGCCCGAGTTATGACTAAAGAAGCTTTAAATTAGTAATTTGAAAAGTAATTGTACCGGGCTACCGGGATCAGCTAATATAATATAAGCTAATATGATTTCCCTTCCTATCATAACTAACCCTTATCAATATTCAACTTGAGTTGAAGGGAAGATCAGAGAGGGGATGCATTATAAAGTGTTTTTAGTTTATTTATTTTAATTTTAATCTCATTTTCATTTTGGGAAATTAAATTCTTGTACAATACCTATGTCCACAAATCCAGAGTACCGGTACCAGTAATACGTTTCATACATTCCAAAAGAATTCGTCGACGAGCTCTTTTGATGCTAAGAAGAAAAACAGTAAGCAATTTATAAAAGAATGCGTTGCGTTAGAAGGTCTGTGGCGATACGTGATAAAATAGGCTTCGTTACTCAAAACATATCTGATCTCTCTCAGTTATCTTTGGCAGTTGCTATTGGCTTGTTCGCTATCTTGAGCCCTTTTCTTCTTGTCAGCGTGTTATGATACGACCATTTGCGCAGATAGTAGTTGTCCCTGGAATATCACTTTTACAACTATTTGACCCAACTGATATAACCTTGGTGTCAGTACCATCATTTAGACAGGTACCAGACTTTACGCAGACTGTGTTCTGTGTATTAGAACTAGAAGTAGGAAAGATGTTGTTGCTGCATTTAGTCGAATGTACGCAGACAAGCTTCTGATCATTGGAATCGCCATTTGTACTGTTGAGACAGCCCGAAGCCATGGATAGGCATTTTATGCTCTGGCTATACCCATTACCAGTACCGCCAATGTTAATACATCCGTCATCCCCGACCGAACTGCAAAGTATTTTTTGCTGCGTATTGCCATCCCCATTTGCAAGATTAAGACATCCAGCTGCTCCAACATCTGTGCAATCCATATTCTGCACATTATCGTTACCGACTACACTGCTAAGACATCCGTCAATTCCGATGTCTTTACATTCGATCTTCTGCGAATTATCATTACCAAATGCACCAGCAGTACAACCCAATGCTCCAGCGTTAGTACAATCGACGTTCTGCGAATTATCATCACCGGCTACACCAGTAGTACACGATCCAGTATTCGTACAATCAATGTTTTGATTATTGCCATTACCACCTGTAATAATAAAACATCCGAAGAATCCAACATTTGTACAATCCGCGTTTTGTGAATTATCATTACCAAATGCAACATTTGTACATCCCAATTCTC
>JALZOS010000197.1 GCA_030913755.1 Thermoproteota archaeon
TCGCCTGCATTGCGTGGATCAATCAACTGTACCTCGGTCATCGAAGAGTAATGGATTGTTATTCTAAAACGTTCCAGGAATATCCTGTCTGGATATATGAATATCAAAAGATTCTGTGGCTGTTCTATTTCCAAACTGCCACCCAAACACTTGGCGTAATACGTCCCTTCAGCCTCTTCGCTCTGCTCCTCTTTATGATTGAATCCAAATGGCATCTTCAAAATTGCACTCCAAAGAGTAGCCGTTATAATTAAGAGTTAGTTAACGCCTTACTTTACCCTACCTCATTACTCAAATGATATAAGTGTATAAAGATGACAATAATAGTTTTAGTCTCACACTATTAGAGTTTAAAAAGCGTCCCAATTACTTTTGATTTTTTGCACTCTTGCATCTTTTGTGTCGCGACTAGTAAATAAAGAAGCAGAATAAGTTTTAAAAATTTCCAAAGATCTAGTCGATCATACCATTAATAAGCAAGTGATATATAGTGAACTAATTGTCAAGGCTCATAAATGTGATTATTATCATTCAAGCCCGCTGGTGTTAGCGATTGTAATTTCTACTTCTTTTTTGTCACTCGGACTCTTGTTCTCAAATGATATCTATTCACAGAATGAATCCATTATAACATCTCCCCAAAAACCTAATCAAATAGGAGAACAAGGACAGACATTACAAAATGGGACTAATAATGAAGATAATCTGACTATCATTATGACAACCGATAAGACTGTCTATCCTCCAGGAGAAACAGTAAACTTCACTATAACTAATACAGGGGAAGAACCGTTAACTTTTCCAAACTCTGCCTTGGGTCTTACGATAAGGAAGTTAGCAGCAAATGAATCCTACCCAATTTATTCGGCACAGGTAATAACTACTCTGAATCCAAATGACTCCAGATCGGTTAATTGGGACCAAGTCGGTCCTAATGGAAATCTGGTACCACCAGGAGACTACATTGCTTCACTCAGGTCCGGATCCGCAACAGCAGATGTGACCTTTTCTATAACTAAGCATATTCCTTGAGAAGACCCTGTCCGCTACAGGTTCCACCATATTCACACTATTTTTGGTAACCTACAGGGCTAACAGAAGGCTACTTACGCACTATATGCTCACTAAGAAAGACTCTGAGACTGTCGAGCAGTCAATAAGATCCCACAGGGACTTTGTCGGAATATAGATATTAGTCGCGTTTTTTGGGAAATTTTTGACAGCCACAGGTGATCTTATCTACGTCGCCATGTTCCACCATAAAGGACAGTAGCAGCATAATAGTTATTTACGGTGTAGGGATTTTCGGCGAAGTCTTGCCAAAAAATAATTTAACATGAGGTCTATAAAGGTAATAGATTATCACAACACTGATTGCTATTCCTATTGCGGATCCTACGATTCCATAGATAAAGGAGTTGGCGTCGTCATTCATGTTATTGATTGTAGACATGTTAGACACTCCTCCCGTTATCGCAGAGATTATATTAATTGCTACCCCAATCAGCGTTAATATGATTGTAATTGTCCATGCCCATCCTTTCCCTTTCAAGAGTCCATAAGACATAATGATGTAACCTATACCAACTACCAACAATACAGCCCCTAATGCTGCTGATAGTATTCCAAAAAATGATCCTATGAACGGAGAGCTAGTTGAAACATCAGTAAATGCAGTCGAAAGGAATGCTCCAACAATAACTAATGATATACCTCCAAACAAGAACGAAATACCCCCTATTACAATAAGAATTGCTATCACTGTAACCCCGAGTGGCCTTTCCATCTTTTGATCCAATCTTGCATTAGCTAAGATGATACCAGAACTTATGTATTTTAGAACATTTTTTGAGAAGTATCTATGCCAGCAGCTCATGAATCTTTATAGGGATAAAAAATATGGATCAAGGGCCTAGAAATAGGATACACATTTGAGGTAACGTTTTAATATATCCAGAAGAATTTAGAGAAATGGACGCGTCAAAGGTAATTTTAGCATTTGGCTTGATGATAATCGCTCTTGGGGTAGCATCTTCTGGCATAGTACAATCAGTTCAGGGAGACTATGGTTTGGCGGCCAATAAACTTAAACAAAAGGCACAAGAAATACAGAATAAGCCAAACATTCCCGACTCAATTGAGAATGAAATATCATCAGCATTAAATGGGCATGCCGACCGAATACTCAGTAAGTGTGCAAACGCTCCGCCTTCCTATCCTTGCAATTAATGAATCGCGTGTTGCGTCACTCAATTAATCAATCGCTATAGAGTTGAGCAAGTGTTAAAGGATACTTTTTTTGGTTACCAGAGCATATTGCATTGATGAAATTGTAATAATGGCGTATTTCAAGGACTAAGTCGTATCTTATGCCTCAAAGCGTTTATGGTATCAATACTCCAACAGTAAATTCTTTGTGAATAACAAGTAAAGTCAGTTCAGCGCTACTGCGCAGGTTGCTGCTGACCACTATCTACCACCACATTGAACGCTCCAAGATAACTTCCTTGTTTGTCCTTATTTAGGTTCAGCATCAGATGAATCCCGCTGTTGGCTTGGACCAGACCGTCTAATGAAGGTCCTGTGTAGATACCGTCCTGATTGTTTTTCGTGTCTGGAAGCCCATGATTACTGTACGGAGCTTGTGTGTGTACCTGATCTGTAATAGAGTCGTTGAAGTATAACTGTGAAGTCCAGTCGAAAGTTTTTTCAGGTCCTTCCAACGTACGAACTTTGATGTGTATATGTATGGCTCTTCCCTGATACCAGCCTGGATATATTGTAGTAAATTGAACAGTTCCATTATCATCTGTCACTTGGTATCCACGGAGGTACTTCTTACCTTCTGTCCCGGCTTGTTGAATGTCTGAGTAAAGGCCCTGGGAATTTGCATGCCAGATGTCCACATGTGCGCCCTTAAGAGGAGTGCATGAGCCGTCACTACCAAAATCATAGACATGAATCACCAGTCGTAGTGGAATCCCGTCTTGTACTGACCCGTCAGAAGGATCTGATCTAATGTCAGACCTGTTAAGCATTTCATCTACAAAGTACGGACCTTCAGTCTGCTGAGGTGTGCGTTCAGCTTCGATTTGAGGGCATGGCTGGCTTGTTGCAACTGCACCCACTTGCCGTTGAGTTGTAGGCTGTTGGGTAGAAATAGGAGGAGGTCCTGTACTATCCTGTGATGAATTCACTGGAAGTTGTATTGAAGGCTGGTTTGTCTGTGCAAAGATTTCATGAGAATTTGTAACACTAATACCTAGCAGAAATAAAGCAACAAACAAAGACATCATGAATATTATTGAACTAGATACTTGTTTACTCATTGAATTTAACACCCAATATTCTTCTTATAGATTGACTGTATGCCCATACTAAAGTAAAGAGAACATTGTGAATATTAAAGGATTTATGTCCCTTGTACTACCGTATTGCAAAGCATCATTTTCTTTTTTAAGGCACCTCTATTTTACTGTTGGATTTCACTAATCATCTCGAAAATCTTTTAGTAACATATTCTGAGTACCAGCAGGGCTAATAGGATAGCATAATTTTCTATTCGTCGACTGAATTAAACCGCATTCTTCTTACGGTCGACGTTCCTGTCCTTTAGGACAATAATAATACTTACGACTATGTAAATTACTTGAAATAATTCTGTCGCAAACCCGATATTGCTTATAGAACCTCCCCTTCCGGTTATAGGATTGTCTGGAATTCTT
>JALZOS010000007.1 GCA_030913755.1 Thermoproteota archaeon
CCCACTGGCAGCTTGCCATCCACTAATCCAGCCGGAACGTTGAGGACAGGTAAACCCGTAACATCGAAAACAGTTGTTAATCTGCTTAGCACTTGATAGACCTCGAGACTCCGTCCATTTATATCTACCATCTTCTGGTCCAATAACGGAGCGGCCACCGGAGTAGTGGGGACTACTAGCGCATCTAATCCTTTCATAGTATTTAGAAATGCAGCCTTCAATTTCTGCCTAACTGATTGTGCCTTAATATAATCTACCGCCGTAACTTCGAGTCCCCTTTCAAGCATCACCAATACGTCATCCCCATATTCTCCACGTCTTGTCTTCATCCATTCACTATGTGTGGCTGCAGACTCTGCCAGTCTCAATGCCCTCCATGTCTCATATATTTTATCGGTTTCCTCCAGATTGACACTAATCGTTGATATTCCACACTCGTGAATCTTGTCAATAAATGATCCAAAAATTGCCATTACTTTTTGGTCTATGACCTCAAAAAAGAACTCCTTTGGTATTCCCAATTTGAATTTGGTCGCTCTTTCTTTGTTCGCAAAGAGAACGCCAAGATAATCCGGGACAGGCAAATTTACTGTTGAACTGTCTAACCGATCATAGCCAGCAATTATCCGCAAGACAGCTGCTGAATCCCATGCACTCCTAGTTATCGGTCCGATATGATCCAGGGATGGTGCTAACGGCATCACTCCATGCTTGCTCACCCTTCCGAAGGTGGGTTTCAGACCAAATAATCCACAGAGAGAAGAGGGAACACGAATAGACCCGCTAGTATCAGTTCCGATTGAGGCCGCTGACATCCCGGCACTAACTGCTACTGCCGATCCCCCACTTGAACCTCCTGACATCCTGCTGGTATCCCAAGGGTTCTTAGAGGATCCATAATGGGGGTTCACGTTTGTAATACCACAAGCAAATTCATGAGTATTATTCATACCAATAATTATTGCACCTGCATCCCTCAGTTTTTTCAGTACAGTCGAATCATACTCTGGAACGTAATCTGCTAGTATCTTTGAACCACTAGTACTCCTCACCCCCTTAACATAAATCAGATCCTTAAGACTAATTGGAATTCCATGTAAAGGTCCTCGATATTTACCCTCATTTATTAACGATTCTGCATTCTTTGCTTCACTTCTGGCAGAATCTTCTAAGACCGTTATAAATCCATTCAGTTTTGGATTCAGTCTACTGATTTGTTCAAGCGTAGTCTCAATCAGATCTACCGGTGATAGTGTTTTGGAAGAAATCAGCTTGGAAAGGTTCTCAATACTAAAGTCTAAACCATAAATTGAAGTAGATCGCTTCATCTGTATACCACTCCATAAAGATCATTGTCTATCTAAAAAGATAACGAATATGTATTTTTCTCATGCTCTGAGCCATTCATTGGTTCGCTATCTATTGTAATTTTCGTCAAGCCTCCGCGCAGCATACGATCATTGTCTAGCAAATTAATAACCTAATCTGCTAATCATCGGAAATTTATACATCATCTAATCAGTTTAGATATCAATTTAGTCAAGGGGTCACGCGTAGAGGTAATTATCTAAGGATGAGCGTGCCTTGACCACAAGGAATCTACTTATAATCATGAAGGGATAGATGTGCTCATATATTATGCACAGTCCGTCCCCAACTTCTCAGCCCGGGAATGTAGCTAGTCCAGAGAGAGTTATAGATCATAACGTAGTGTCAGTAGCTGCCCCTTCTATTGAGTTGTTGGATAAGATAAAGGAGACAAGAGAAGTGCTAGATTATTTTGGCATTCCTTACGAAATTTCAATAGTGGCTGCACACAGAGCACCTAAGAAGGCACTTAAGTATATAGAAGAACTTGAAGCCAAGGGAATTGAAGTGGTCATTGCATGTGGAAGTGGTTCTGCCCATCTTCCGGGTATGATAGCTTCTCTTACTAGCATTCCTGTTATAGGAATACCTTTGGTAAACAACTCACTTGGGGGAATTGATTCATTGCTCACGATGTTACAGATGCCCACAGGGGTGCCCGTTGCTACTGTTGGCGTTGAATCCGCATATAACGCAGCTATTATGGCCTGTCAAATACTAAGTTTGAAGTATCCCCATATCAAGGATAGGATATGGTCACATAAAGAAATGTTGGAACAAAACGTCGAAAGAGAAGATACAAGCCTCAGTTAGGATTCTTATGGTAATTCACCATAAGACATTACGATGATTTTTAGGATTGGAAAGTCAAGTTACTCCGGTATATCTAATTATTCTCTGTTCCTCTGAGTATTCAAGTGTGGAGTCCAAACTCGGGTAACAATTATTCAGGGTTTAAGTTCTCAAATTACAATAATTTTACCTTTGTGATACTATAATATTTTCTGCTTAATAACGTCAAGGTAGTTTTAACTCCGTTGAGATATCTAATTATTGGATAAGCATATTTCGGATCTTGGAGTTATGATGCAGTAATAATGTTACAAGAGGGTCTAAGCATCTGAACTTCGTTAACTTCTTCAATATTTTGTGCGCCTGAAGTAATTTCTTTAGTACGAGCTAAATCACAAACAACAAGAACATACATGTCAACCACTAGATTGTACTATATTATAGGTGGTCTCTAATCATCTGAAATCTTCGATAAGATCAAGTTATCTATGATTACTAAATTTCTCAAACTGGATTCAGTCTTCTTTATTTGAGACTAACAAACTGGAGAAGAAGTCTTATTGCTTCGCTAGGTTCCAGTAATTTGTTACTGATCACGTTAAACCCTCAACAGGCGCAAAACCTTGGTAATATGGAATTTGTGTTAGTTCATTTTTGGCAGGAATTTCTACAATGGAAATAAGGTGGCCATCAGGATCTTCAATTATCGCATGCCTTCCAAATGATTCAGGGGTTAACTTTTTGTGAAACTTCACATTTTTCTTCTCAAGATCTTTGCACACATATTCTATATCATTGACGTTAAATCCTATCAGCATGTTCGGTGTGGATCGGGAACTTCGAGTGGATTTCCTTCTCACAGAATGTAATGCAAGTACCGCTCTTTGACTCTCATTTACAAACTCAACCCAGTCTGGTAAATCCTCCTTTATTTTCATCCCAAGAATATCTCGATAAAATGCGATGGATCTCTCCATATTCTCAACCAAAAGAATCGCAGCACCCACTCTTTTAAACATCTTATTTCTTTTTTATATTGTATATACGGCATTTAACTCTATCTAGAATATGTAAATACTGGCATTTACTCTAGCCTAGATACTCTAACATCACTAGCGATATTAGTTGAGGAGCCAAGACATGGATGAAAGACAAGAGAAATGCTAGCCTTGGCCCATCCAATTGGTTCGAGCCACCAGCCTGGCGTCTTCTTCAGTCCCAGTTCATCTTTTGCCAGTATTTGTAGGACACAACATATTGACAACCCATCCGTGAAATGACATCGTAATACCCAAAAGAATAGCAATAGAAAAAACTAAGAGTAAAACGCCTATGATTCTAATAAAATTAATATAAGAATAAAGATAGGAAAGGCTTCCCTACTTAGCCAGAATAGTGTTAGCCTCTGTCACAGCATCATGTCATTAGTGTAATGGCAACAGCCACTGCGAGTTAGAGATTAGAGTAAGGAAAAAACTAAATAAATTATTTCCAATTGATATGCTCTTATTAATATCACGCCACTAAGTGTTCTAGTCATTTTTTACCGCTGGGAATAGGAGCGATACCAGGTGCGGTAGGTATTTGATAATATATAGTTCCGTTTTTGTCCTTAAATTCTACGGTTCCGTCTACTGTTTGTATTAAAATGTGGGTAACGTTATCTATCGCATTTATTGATTTTGGTAAAGATTCTTGTTCCTCATTGCTATTCAGTAAAAAATGAGGTGATATTTCAGCTCTAGTCTTAAAATGCTTGAATACGAAATCTAATTTATCTCCTTTGTATTTCATAAATAGATAACCGTAATTCGCATCATCGATCCAATCCCACCCAGAACATGCATAATGAGATTTGCCACCGGAACCCGCAATAAACTTTCTCCCGTTAAAAGCAGAACAGTGATTATCTGCACCCACTGTTGTCGTCAAACCGATCCGTTCAAATTGATCAAGTATTGTTTTACTACATTTAAATTCTGGACTTTTTGACTTTGGTGTCTCACATAATGGCTTATGGGAAATGCCAACAACAAACCTATTCTTATCTATGTTCTCCAAGAACTTAGTTATTCTTGTAGTATCACATGGAGGATCTGTCG
>JALZOS010000022.1 GCA_030913755.1 Thermoproteota archaeon
GGAAACTACCAGCCTAGAGGGATAAGGTAGATTGGCCATCGATAAATTGACCAAATCGTCAATGTCTAGAATTGTTAGCATTTCGTCTCAGAAGAATTTTAGAATTTTCTGATGGTAGATGGATTGATAGGTCTTGGGAGTCGAACCAAACAAAAATACCAACGGATACAGGTCAGAGCCTCTAACTTGTGAATTGCATCTTATTCTTAAGTTGACTAAAAGAAGGTGATTTGCTGACTGGTTAATCTTAGTACCTGCCACTTTTTATCCATTGTAATTCGTATTCCAATACCTTCGCATATCGCAATGTGTGAATTTAGTTTCCCTTACCAAGAATGAGGGGGGAGTATTAACTAACCATCATTTAATCAAATTAATTCAATATTATTTATCAAGATACTCGGTGTATCTGGGTGGCAAAAAGAATACCTTTTCTGTTTTTATCTTGAATATTATTCTCTTTCGTAAAGGAGAATGAGATGGATATCTGTTTATATTAAGATATTTCTTGGCAAGCTTATCTATATGTGCGTCCGCTCCTTCGTTAGTCATTTCAACAACCGTTCCTTGAATCGTAACCATGCTGTAAGGATTATTCCTGTCTACCATGGAGATAGACACTCTTGGATCCCTTAAGACATTTTTATGTTTTATACGTCCTTCGGCTGTATTTATCAGGATAAGATCATTTTCAAGATCAATCCATGTCGGGGCAACATGAGGTGTCCCATCATTCATTTTTGTTGCTAAAAAAGCAAAATTCTTGTCCTTTAAAAGTCTGATTATAGGCTCAGTCAACAATTCTTCGCCGCCTCCTGGGTTGTCCAAATCGGTCTGATACTCATTTATAGAAGCCTTTCGATAGCCGCTGTTAAGAACTTTTAGCATGATATTTATTATGGAAATTAAACAAATATCCTCGGTTGTCAAGTGAATACTGTTAGTTTTGTAAAACTAAATAGACCCAGATTACGGGCGAGTCCGAGAGAATGCTACTCCAAAATTTAGAGAATTTTTTGCAACTATTCAGGAAAACGTGAATGGATTTAAGGGTTATACCATTCTTGAGAACGGTGAAGATAGTAATGAGACGCTTGTATTGACATTCTGGGGATCAAAGGAAGACATGGATAACTATTATTCTAATTGTATTGCAATTAGAGTTATTATAATTGTATCAGAATGACATCTTCTAACTAGTTGTAACTAGTTGTAAGAAATTAATGTTTTCTTTCTTTTAACAATAGGGAAACATGCCCATTTTAGGGGGTATTACATATGTTACGTCGTACTTAGCGATTTTTTCATACCGCAATAGTCACAGACAAGTATCCGCAAATTACCAGTTTGTCTAAACGGATCCACCTCCCTTGCTGATTCCGCAGTCGGTCTAAGGTGGCCTCTATGGCATTTTGGACATAGTTCTAAATTTTCTGTCATTAATGCTATATCATGAGTTATGATATAAATAATTAGACTAACTCAGGAACTATTTGTGCTACACCCATTCTATCTGGACAAGTATAAAGCAGAGAAAGCCTTCAATCTGATGAAGTACGATGCAGAGAATATCAACCAACTCTTATGGAGATCTGCTTTCTTTTAACGCGACTGCAATTTTGGAATAATCTCTAGTATATTTTGAATGATCTGGGTGTGGTTTTTTTCTTCTTTCATAACAGAAATTCTCAATATGTGATTGTCATCTAAAGGAAACGATGCAAGTTTAATCTTTTCCCTTTCTGTAAGATTATAGATCGATTTGCCAAAAACGTGATCATAATCCTTTCCTAACCGACTTCTTAAAGCGAACTGGACAAAAAGTGTTAATGAATCATCTTTGTTTTCCAGAGATTCTAGACCATGCCTCATCCCACCAGAGATCAGTGTGCCCATCTTTGTGATTACACCGGCAAACCGGATAGACGGGCTAAGAGAAAATACATTGTCACATAATAGTTGGAAATTGTTGTCTGACATGGTCCGATACCATACCTACAGAATTAGCATAGATAAATGCTCTTCGATAGACTCAGGTTGTACCTTAAAGAGAGACCGTCATACGCGAAATTTATTTTAAGAAAGTGACGATACTCAATCCTTCTGATTTAACAAGGATGGCATATACCAGGATAGATCAAGGATTGTCCAAACGAAAACGGGATTCGGTATGGGAAGATGACGGTAAAAGGAATTATTGAACAAAAACTGATATTATCTTTAACGTTCTATTATAACCGAGATGCCTATCTCAGCCGTTGCGGGGCTCGTTCACCAAGGACATACTCTCACGGCTTTTTTAAAACTATTTGTTCGACAACTGTTTATCGATTGATATATACTCCATCGCGTGGAAGATTAAGGACGGATAACAAAATATAAGACAAAACTCAGTGCACTGTATTTTATATCACTTTAATTTAGAAAAATATCGTTGAAAACGTGGAATTTAAAAAGTTCCAGAACGAAGACTAGGATATGATCGTTCTGACAAAAAGAATTCAAATAAAATCCAAAGGAGAAACAGACATTGTTGATATTACAGACGAGACATCACACGCAATAAAAGAGAGCAAAATAAAAAGTGGAATCGTTACGGTTTTCGTTTCAGGTTCAACTGCGGCAGTAACAACTATTGAATACGACCCAGGGCTCAGGTATGACTTTCCAGAGATGTTGTCCAGGGTAGCGCCAAAAGATATAGAATATGAACATGATAATACCTACTAATTACAGCCTTTCAAGTCTTGTCGAGTAAGTTAAACCAATGTTCGAAAAAATGCCGGAAAGAATTAGTTAGAATGTGGCGTCACTCGATCTGCCTAAGTAAAATAAACTCACCCGATTCTAGTATGTCTCTTCAGAAATTAGAAGTAACTTTCCAACCATTTCTTAGCGGCTACTATATCTTCTTGTACAAGATTATGTCCAGAATCTTGCCACTTGACTGTTACATCAGAACGGGCTTTGGTAAATAATCTTGACAAATTTTCTGCCTCTCCTCTACTAATAATTGGATCATACATACCTTCCAATAGTAGTATGCGTTTCTTTGATAGGTCAGGAAGAATATTTGGGATGAACGGTACCATAGCTCGAAACAAGATTGCACCAGTAACAACCTCTGGTCGTCTTAATAAAAGACTAGCACCAATATTTGCGCCATTTGAGAATCCTACTGCAATAATTCTTTCCAGATCAAACTTATATATTGAAGAAGATTTTAATATGAATTCTGCCAGTTCATTAGTTCTCAGTTTAAGATCCTCCAAGTCGAAAACTCCTTCTTCTAGTCTTCTAAAAAATCTGGGCATCCCATTTTCGAGAACTTTACCCCGTACACTTAAGATTGTAGCGTTAGATGCCAATTCTTTTCCCAAAGGGATAAGGTCCTCCTCATTACCGCCTGTGCCGTGCAGAAGCAATAGAGTTAGATCGGTTTGTTTTACTTTACTATTCGCAGGAATGAACCGGTGAATGAAACCAAGGTCAGTATTTTTCATTATTTTTTCGAACTCCTGATTTCGAGCTTGGATGGAACAGTCTTAGCGTCGGTAGAACCTTTTCTAGCTCCTTTCTCTCAGATTCAAGCCACTCAGGTAACATTAGGCGAGTGCCAAGTTCAGATGGTTTTTGATCTGTGGCCAAGCCCAGCGAATCTGTTCCTAATTCAAAGAGGACACCTCCTGGCTCTCTGAAATATACAGAGTGAAAATATGTTCGATCAAATATTGGCGTGGCGTTGAGTCCAGCCTTAATGATATTGAGTCTAACAGCTTTTTGTTTTTCGTCTGTCGGAGTTCTAAATGCTATATTATGAATACTTCCTACACCTATATAACCAGATGGAGTAAAAGGTAAGCAGAGTACGTCCACAATGCTCGCACCAGCTTCTGAATTCTTGACTTTGTAACGAAAGCGACTTTTTTCCTGCTCTATCAGGGAAAAACCCAATTCTTCTTTTAATATCGCTGGGGTACGTTCAAAACCTTCTTCTGAGTGTCGCCGAGTAAAAACCCCTAAGCGCATACTTAGAACGTATTCCAAACGTTCCCCTTGCCGACGAATGAGCAACAAGCTCTAATTCTAGCTCGTTCGGGTCGTATAAGGTCAAGCCGTGCTCGTCAAAATGATTGAATGGACCCGCCACTGGTACATTATTATTTTTCAAAATGCTTTTCCAGCAGTCTATCGACTTTTCGGGAATTAGAAACGATGTAGTGATAACCTAGCCTGTTCCCCTATAACCCTTTGATGCGTCCGGCCAAGGAAAAAAAGTTAGAATAGTTCCAGGACGTCCCAATTCATCTCCAAAATAGAGATGATATGTAGTTGGATCATCAAAATTTACAATCAACTTTACCGGAGCACCGGCTATAGCTGTCACGTGATGTATGCTGCAAATATCCCTGATTGATCTTCTTTTGTCATTCCTCCTATTTTTCCTTATACTGTTTTTGGAACTGGCTCAGAAATTAATTTCGAAACAATTGATGGACCATCACCAAACAGAAGTAACATCTACTCAATAAAGTGCATAAATTCTTTATTTAGTTACGCTTTATAGTAAAGTATAGGGAACGTAGTTATATGTGATATCGCAAATGGCTTATATATTTAGGAACATTTTATTATGTAACGCTTCGGTTCAAAAATGGCATAAAAAGGATAGATTTTCAGTTAAGAACAGATATCGATGACAAATCTAATGTATTAGGAATGGTAAATGGCAAACTATACGCCTGGCCGAACGTCAATAGAATATACGATACCGATCAGAATCTGTTAGTATTTGTAAACACATATCCCAGATTCGTTTATATTGATAATTGACAGGTCCAATGGATGAATTTGAGGATGAATCGGCGCTTAATCCGTTCTTCCAAACAAAATTTTTTAGTTCTCGATATCAATTCATACACACTTAATTAGTGGTTAATTATTTAAAGAATAGTGGATTTAATTTACGGTCGGGGAATAACTGACTTGATTCGTGAACTTCCGTATTATGCTCTTTTTTTCAAGAAACTTATTGACATTCGGGTTTTTCATAAGAAACATGCCCTGTATGGTTCCGCTGACATCATCAATATATGTAATCTGCATTGCACACATTGTTATTGGTGGCTGAACAGGAAGAACGAAACTCAAGAGCTCAGCGCTGAAGATTGGAGACAAATTACTAGGAATACCTTCAAGAAGCAACGGCTTTTGGGAGTCACCTTGGTTGGAGGCGAACCTACCATGAGACCTGACATAATTCGAGTATTTTGTGAAGAAATGCCAGGTGTGGTTTGCGTCGTCACAAATGGAAGTTACCACTTGCAGAGATTTGAGAATCTATACTTTTATTGGGTATCGTTGGATGGAACCGAAAAAGTTCATGATACTATAAGAGGAGAGGGATCCTATGCTAAAACCCGTAATAACATTTTAGAATATATCTCAGGTCCCCCACGGAGGGGAAAACCAGCTTGGAAAGATATCTGGATAACAATGACAATTAACTCTCTTAACTATACTACAGCTGTTGAGTTGGCAGAGGAATGGCGAGGCAAGATAAACAAGATTGGTTATCAGTTTCACACGCCATTTACCACTAACGATCCTTTGTGGCTGCCATTTGGTAAAATACGTAACAATGTAGTTGATGACTTGATTTCACTCAGGAGGAAATATCCGAACTATATCGTAAATACTGAAAAACAGATCTTACTTATGAAAGGTAACTGGGGAGGGAGCGGTACCACGCCAATTCAATGTCCCTCCTGGGCAATCCTTTCCCTAGACCATTTAGGACGAATTAAACAACCTTGTTGTATTGGAAGCGCAGGCGGCACTGGATTAAAACCAATCTGTGAACAATGTGGTCTTGGCTGCTATTCCGTACTTGTCTCTCAGGGTATTACTGGGGTTTGATATTTTTACAACAAATTGTTTGCCAATAGCCGTTTGTCCCGGCAGGCTCTATCAGCGTGCAACTGGACGGTGTCTTGACTCAACAATTATGTTTCGCTGGCTTAGCGTCATTAAGGAACAAAGAAAAAATAATGTGGTTGTGTCAGTGTCGTGAAAACAATAGGTCATATTATATATCCCTATGTTGCACAGTGTAGTGATTTTTTTGGCACAAAATAGTTTTCCAATGCGGGAATGGCATGTAAAGAATATGGAGAATATTGTTGTAAAATATGTGACAGGATTATCTGAAAATGCTACTAGATATGAAGTAAGAATACACAAGAGATACGGTGGTATAGAAAAGGTTTGTAGAAGAATAAAATATGATATGCGACATGGAGTAAAAAATGATGAAGTCTTATCATTTTTAGAAAGAATACGCACAGATTCGTCCTTCTCGCACCTTCGTGAACTGGACGGCTATCTCGATAGATTGAATGAGATTGAAGCACATTTCGTTAATAACGTGACATAAACAAATGATCCACCGTAGTAGGACATTTTTGTTATAAAGAAGTCTATAACAAACAGTTCGATTTGGGTAGGTAATTGTAATGACATGTAAGGGAAGATGTATACGTCTTAGAGCTCAAAAACCAACCGGAGTTGGACGGTATATGGTAGGGCAGAAGCGATGTCAAGTATGTGATGTTTTTATTATATGGGATGGATTCTGGTGTCCTTGTTGTGGCTACCGACTGAGGACAAGACCCAGAAACAAGAAGTACAAGGCAAAATTAAACGCCACCATTTTAGAGAAACAGTGAAAAAAGAAGTCCATTAAAACTGAATGTCATAGTAGTAGAAGGATTTGGTTAAAAAATGAAATTCCAATCACGTGGGGTTCGAAATCATAATTATGCGAGAATTGAGAAGGTAAGGAGCCGGTTACAACCTATGAGTGATGATACTTTGTGATCACGGATTGGGATGCAATGGGAATCACTAATTTGATCGGAATACAGATCGTTTGTTACATTTATCAGCAAATTCCTCAATGATAATTATGTTCTCTTGCTCAGTATTGGTCCGCCGTGTCTATGGGCCATATTCCATAAATTTGTCTATCTAGAGAATCCCTCTTCTCTAAAGTCACAGTTTTTGGAGCTATCAGATCTCTCAACTATCACTATCACTGTTGTAGAAGACTTGCCATGGAATTGAAGTAGGAAACATTTTGGAAACACTGTAGAAAAGAATCCTGATCATAGTAATTGTGTTGGATGATCCTAACTACAGAACCACCCCAAGTTGCAGATTTCCTGAAATAACTTCTTTTGACAACAAGCTC
>JALZOS010000043.1 GCA_030913755.1 Thermoproteota archaeon
CCTGGCTTTTCTGGATGTAACTTACAGCTTCCTTCATGGTCTAGGAATCTGCACGGGACTGGGACCCCATCTTCGGCGTCAGCTTCATTCGATTTTCTTTTAAGAGAAATCATGCTTAGGGTTGTGATCACGTTACCATTATTCCCTCTTTCTTGCCAACTAGAAATTCTTGTTTCATTTTTCAAAAAGTCGCTTCGTGAAGAGTATCCTAGTTTGCGTGATATAGTCAAGAGGTCATCTTTAGTAAGGGGCAGCCTGCCCTGACGGTCACAACAATTATGACAATCGGGCCACAAGCAATCCCAGAGGACAAATAAATCATCATTTTGTAATTTCGGGATATGAAATACAACATTATCAATTGTAAGCGGAACGTCTAGTACGTCATTTCTCATACCAATATGAAGATCATATATACATTGTTCTATCTTCCAATTTTTTCTTAATTGGTCAATAGCTTCCCTCACTCCATTATTATCATCGTTCAATATTAGTGGAATAGATGTCAAAACCCAAGTTTAAATGTGCCTGAAGTGCCACGTAATTTAGAAGGTCACCCCGAATTGGCGGCGCAGTTCAGTAGCAATACAGATAGACAGTTAAGCTCCCGGATAAAGGGGAAGCATGCGTCATCTACGGAAAATCGTAGAATGGTATGGGAAAACGTAATTTGGCCATTGATATTGGGTTTGAACCGATCATTTTTTACTCTGAAAGAGTATCAGGAAAGAAGGGATCATTATTGTCGCCTGCATGGAATCACACCCTCCAGAGTGGCCGGAGGGTTTGTATCACTATTGGTAAAGGGCATAGTGGCAAGAGAGAGGGAAATCTACTCTATTCATTATAGACTTATTCCATATATGAGGAAAAGAGCCCATTTAGAATACGGTCAGGTCATCAAGGAAATAAACACGAAACGGTAAAAACAAATAGCGGACTCATCAACTTTTGGTGTAGCTCGTGATTAGCCCGGTCGAACCTCGCACGTTCGTGCAGGTGCCGAATCTAGTGGCCAATCTCCAGTGAGGGCTATGGATTTCAGGCTCTGGATCTCAACAGAGAATAGAAACCTGGAGACAGCAGTTCGAATCTGCTCCGGGCTACCTTTTCTTATATAGACGGCCCGGATTTGGTTAGGTCAGATACGGTGTCACCGAACCTTTCAAAGTTTCTGACAAATAGCCCGGCTAATCGTTTTGCAGCTACCACGTAATCTCGTTTATCGGACCAAGTTGAACTCGGATCTAATATTTCTGATGGTACTCCTAGGCACAAGACGGGAATGTCTAGGTTGAAAATATCATCGTGCTTATAACTAGCCTTTTCTAGGTCACCATTTATCGCAGCTGACACCATTTTTCTAGTATACTTCAGTTCCATCCTTTTTCCTATCCCATAAGGTCCCGCTGTCCAACCGGTGTTTATGAGATAGACTCTGGTCTTGTAAGTTGAAATCCTTTCGCCTAACATTCTGGCATAGACTATAGGGTGTAAAGGCATAAAGGGTGCTCCAAAACATTGAGAGAATGTTTCTTTGGGTTCAGTTATCCCTCTTTCAGTTCCAGCCAACTTACTCGTATAGCCTGATATAAAGTGGTACATTGCTCCCTCTTTGGTCAATTTTGCTATTGGAGGCATGACTCCAAAAGCATCGGCAGTCAGAAATATAATCACATTCGGATGTTCTGCAATACTTGGCACAATGGCACCAGGAATGTAATCCAAGGGGTAAGCCACTCTAGTGTTTTCTGTCAATCTGCTGTCATCGAAATCCGGTTTGCGGCTATCGTCATCAATAACTACATTTTCCATTACGGCACCAAATTTAATGGCGTTCCAGATCTGTGGTTCGTTTTCTTTCCTGAGGTTTATACATTTGGCATAACATCCGCCTTCGAAATTAAATACTTTCTTGTCAGACCAACCATGTTCATCATCCCCAACAAGGGACCTTTGAGCATCTGCAGATAATGTCGTCTTCCCTGTACCAGATAGCCCAAAAAACAAAGCCGTGTCACCGTTCTTTCCAACGTTAGTCGAACAATGCATCGGGAATATTCCCTTCAGTGGCAAGAGAAAATTCAGAACAGTGAAGAACGCTTTTTTTATTTCTCCTGCGTATGAAGTCGAGCCAATTAGAATCATTTTTTTTGTGAAATTAATAATTATAAACGTCCCACTCCTTGTTCCATCTATTTCTGGAATTGCTGAGAAATCGTTAACAGATAAGAGTGTAAACCCAGGAATATGACTTTGTAATTCTCTGCTGTTGGGTCGTATAAATATCTGAGTGGCGAATATGCTATGCCAGACCGAATCCGTAAGGACCCGAATTGGTAACCTCGTTTCTTGATCTGCACCTACGAACCCATCAAAGATGAAGAATTCTCTTCCGGATATATGCTGTCTCATCCTGTTGAATATACCCTCAAACTTTTCTGGAGGGAGGGGATGATTCACCTTTCCCCAGTCTACAAGATCATGAGTTGTGTCGTCATCCACTATATACCTGTCATCAGGAGATCTTCCTGTAAACTTTCCAGTATTAACCGCTAATGCCCCTGTACTTGAAAGGATCCCCTCGTTTCTCTGGACGGCCAGCTCTGTTAATGTGGCCACCGGTAGGTTTCTATGGATCTTACCGAAATTGATATTCATCTGTCCGAGTTGGATTTGGTAGCTGTCTGGAGCGCTCTTGTTGTTTTCAGTCATTAGCACGAATTAACCTTCCTACTCGGTATTTAATTGATTTCATGTCGTCCTTGATTGATAATAAATCAAAATTAGAAATAAGAAGAATAATCCCTCCTCCAAGCAAAAAGCCTTTTGATTTAACAGACACTTAGTTAGACCGCCTAATCCTCAAGAAGTTAGTCAGTCTTTTAGAAATTGTTTATCGGTGTCTCATCATTAATACTCTGCCTAATTTAACCAAATTGGATTGTCTTTTATAATTGGGCAGATATAGCGTCTATTGCTCCATTCATTTAACCCTTCTTTATCACACTGGCCATCAATAGTTCGAAGGATCTTCAATATGGTCTTTTCCTCTACCAACAATTTTACTATCCTCTCTTCTACTGTTTCCCTCAACCCGACACTATTAATCTGTATTCGTATTTAGTTATTACTATAATTTAGTAACGAGGATTTATAAATAATAATTCTAGTAATACCAGTTTACATACAATGTCACAATACTTTGTACCCTTCGATATCAAGATATGCAAGCCGATCATTAGGATTTATTTCGCGATTGTATGAGAAACTTACAACGTGACGATCACTTATTAATATTTGCAACTTGTTTTAGTGCTTGTCAATTTTATTTGACATATCTAACTCCTTAATAACATATGTGGAATGAACATTTTATTATCCAGATATCGTCATTTTCCTACGTTATGACTAGCTTTGCCCGTGCGCTCAACCATTGAAAACAACCCAATATCAACAATAGGTATAAATTTACATTAATAACAATGTTTGATGTGTTTTCCACTCGAATAAATTATCAAACATTGACGTTAACAAAGAGACGCTCCCTTGTTATTATCTCGGTAACTACATTGG
>JALZOS010000171.1 GCA_030913755.1 Thermoproteota archaeon
ATTTGTTAGTAATTGAAGGAAGAGTAGTGGCACGTGAATATGTAATTCCGAAAAATGAGGTTGAGAATTACGATGGAAGAGAACTATCTCTAAAGATACGGCATGATGAAATAAGCTCAGATTATGAGTTATAGCTGAAAACACCTAATTTGCATTGGCAGTATGTTTATTCATTGTCCTCCAACGGAAGTGAAAACTTGAAGGTTGAACCATTGCTGTCTGGATTTTTCTCGTACCATATTTTACCCCTGTGAGATTCTACAATACTCCTTGCAATGTAAAGGCCTAATCCCAGACCTTTCTGAGATTTAGTCACAAATTTTTCAAACATATTTGGGAGAACTTCAGCATCTACGCCATTTCCTGTGTCCTTGATGCTTACGATGGCTTGCTTGTTACTGAGGTCTTTTGTCACTTCCACGGTAATCGTTCCTGATACAGTAAACTTTATCGCATTTTCAATCAGGTTATTAATTACTTGTTCTATTCTAGCACTATCCGCGATGACCTTTATTTTGTCGGCATTTTGACATATGATCTCTATACCTGCATTGCGAGTAGATTCCTTAGTCCGGAATTCGTTTACAATACCTTGAATCAATTCATCGATATAAAATGGCGTTTTGTTAAGTAAAAGGCCGTTACCTTCTATTCTACTGACATCTAAGACGTCCTCGATAAGTGCCTCAAGTCTAACTGCATTATTCAGGATGGATGTCGTATAGTTGATTTTCTCAGGATTATGTTGCAACATTTCAGCGTACCCAAGTATTGCTTGTGCTGGTGTTCTCAGTTCGTGAGCCGCTATATTAATAAAATCCTTTTGTAGTGTGCCTTGCACTTGTAATTTCTCATTGGTCGACGTAAGTACTTCATTTAATGATTTTAACTGCATTGTCCGTTCATAAACTGCCCTATCCAGGCGATTTGTCCAAATTAATAAAAATATAATGAAAATAACCGCAGAAGCGGTGACAAGAATTAGTAACAAGATGGTTTCTGTTTTCTGCGACTGGAGGATATCGCCAACCGGACCATAGAGCGAAGCAGTGGGGGTTACGAGAAAAATGAAAAACAGAGGATCATCATGTAGGCTGACGGGAAATCCGGTGGTAATTCTTTCACCAGATGCTATTCTATAAATAACGTATCCTGATTGACCATCTAGGACCTTTCTAACCAAGTCATTCAACTCTTTATTATGTCTAGTAAAGTTTTGGGTATAATCATCAAAGAAATTACTGCCGATCAACGCCTTGTTCCCATGGACTATATGCGTCCCGTTTCTATCCAATACCGCAAGATATTGAGAAGTAATCCCGTAAAGATTACCGTAATTTGCAAAAAAAGTGCTCGGCATTAAAGCAGCAATTAGCCCTAGGAATTCGCCAGTTCCTTCTTTTAGTATAGGATAACTAATAACTATCTTTGGACTATCATTCTTTTGATATGATATTGAAACTCCAGGCGCAAGTCCTTTTTGTGTCTTTATTACGTAGTTTTCATTAGATAAATTTGCATTAAAATTTGGGAAATTTCCTTTCTGTGTGGCTGTTTTGACTATGCCTTTGTTATCAACAAGAAATATTTCATCTGGTCGTCCTGTCAATGACGCAATTAGACTATACTGTTCTGCGAGCAGGTGCTGAGTTTGATTATCTGTGAAATCACTTGATTGGACTGACTTTGCATTTGCAATAAGATTCAGCCTGACCAAGATAGAATCGAGGTCTGATGTAATATGGAAAGAAATTGCTTTATTGGTTTCTAATTGCCGCTGTCTTTGTTGGTCAATAAGGGCGTTTCTTATGTCCCATTCGGCAGCGTTTTGTGAAGTAAAGTAAATTGCATAAGATAAGATAAGAATGAAAACGATTGCGATTATACCTAATAATTGAGCTGAGATCAAATTGAACCCGTATTTAACTCGATGAAGGTATTACCATAACTTCTGTAAATTCGATATAGTATCCATGTCTCTTCCTATTGCCAAAAGCCAAAAACCACGTAAAAGCTGTCACATCAATGATAATTTTATCTTTCATAATATTTTAATTACTTTCATTCTTTTTATATTTTTAAAATTCGTATTCTATCATACATAACCCCCTAATCAGACTCGCTGTGCCTTTCCCTTGAGCTCCTGTTACTAATTGTACGATGTCCAGGTCATTCATTTTTTTGCTTTCTTTTTCTTCGCTCTCTAGTCTCTTGTGTCTCTGCTGCCTTATCGTTATCTTCTCTAACTGACTCTAAATATTCCTCCTCAGATGTCATAAGCTAAATTGCCCAACAAAGTATAAATAAGATTAGTGCTTGAAGTGCTTTCCAGATTATGAGTTAGTACTGCATCCGGTTCATCATCAACTATAAGAATTCTCCCTCTTCCTTTACCCATGCTAGGATAAGCTAATATCTTTTTGCACTTGTGTTTATAAATCTGTGCGTAGAATAAAGATACGAGTACTAAGAAGAATAATTTTCCAACTTGTTCAGACTGAATATTGTCGTTCAAGAGTAATGGAAAAAGCCTCCGAACAGACAGGTGACGAGAGTGACAGACAAGGTGGATATTGGATTAGTTTACTCAAGGTACTTTGAATAGGAAACGTATAGATGAAATTATATGCTCCTGAGGCTAAAAATTGTACTGTGGACCGTTGAAGATTCCACTGGACAAAGCGTCCAGGAAATTATTTTACATTCCATATTATTCTCTCCATTTTTGCATCATTTAGGATAGAGTGTACTAGCTTTTTATGCTCTTCAACACTCATACCCTGTGAATCAATTGCATTAATAGCTTTAAATTTCCACTTATCCTCCAAAATTTTTTGGATATCTTGTAGGTTATGCAAAATGGCTTTACCAAACACGGTAACCGATAACTTACCTTTCGATCTAGCAATGAATCCCATTTTCAACATCTTGCAGGTTCGTGAATAAAGCTGCTTTTTAGTCATCTTGCTCTTTTTCCTTAGCGTAATGGTATTAAAACCAGGTTGGACCATTATATTTAGTAATTCTCTTGATTTTCTGTCAGACAGCAGTCCCAAAAGATCTGAAAGAGGGTCTTGTTTCACTATCAACCTAAATTGGGAGTATCTATGATCTCTTTCTCCTTTCTCTAATAATAGATACGTCTTGTGTCAATGAGTAGTGTTTTACCAAAATTCTTACTTAATCTGGCCTTATCCTAGGAAATTATGAATCTATGGACATTCACTCAGATATACATATTCACAGAATTTCATCTTTGCGCATGGACAAAACCACAAATTTCTTACAAACATGGAGCCAGGAAAGATCATTTTCCCACAACAGACTATAAAATTAAAAGATCAGACTTTTATGAAATTTCATTATTTAATGTACGACTTTCACCGAAACTTGCATTATGATCTAACCGAATTTCGCGGAAGACTTTCTCAATAAGAGTAAAGACCATGGACCATAAGGTTATAGGTATACTTGAATTAATACCTGATTAATAAAGAGGAAATTTCTGATTTCGAACTATAGAAATCCAGGTTAGAAGTGACTTTCTCGACCTTAACGAATTGGTACTTTACTGAGTAGAAGAAAATAGCAGCAAGATCTTTAAGTACTTACATTTACTATACAAAAATTGACATATGTATTCCCATAGGTGCATAGCAACAACATTGACAACTGTTCTGGTAATAGGTTTGTCGGGATTTCTGATTGCGAATTCTGTCGATCTATTCGTATTTGATATGGCGGATGCACAAGAGAATTCAACTGATACTGTCAGCGAGAATAAGACAGGTGCAAGATCTGTCTTGAGGTCAACCCAAAGCCAAGGTTTTCTACAAGCTAATCAGATCACTGTAACCACAGATAAGCAGACATACATGCCAGGAGAGATAGTCAACATTACTATAAAAAACGTTGGCACTCAACCAATACACTTTTCTGGAGCTGATTCTGATATAAAAGTAACAAATCAGAAGACCGGTAAGAGTTTCATACCTTCGCCATTGTTGTTAACATCCCTAATTCCATCAGGTTCATCCAAAATAGTTGTGTGGAATCAACAAGATTTTATCGGCCAACAAGTCGTCTCTGGCAATTACACTGCATTCGTATCCATAGGACAATTAGCGGTTAATACAACGTTCTCTATCCACTAACATTAGGATCAGCAGATGCAAAAGTTAAGGACCACCTAGATCCCCCTTTCGCTATTACTGGAGACAATATTTACGTAGTGTGCTACACTATCTGCGTCTGAGTCCATCTCTACCCTTGTTGAATCTGCGTCAGTTGTATTACTCAAGTTTATCTTTTCTCCAAAAGTTTTTCCTGAATCCGTAGATGCTCTGAAGATTACTTCGTCATTTCCTGTCTTTTTGTATACCTGATTTTATCGGCTAATTATTTCGATGGAGGAACTATTTCTCTTATTGAAAACTTCTTAAAATCATATGTAACACCAGTAGATTTGAATATAGGCATGGGTGAACCCCACGTAATTTGAGCGCCAGGTTTTTTTGCATTACAGTGAGTCATATCATTACCCCAGTTGCCCGAGTCTACTAATTCCTGCACTTTTTGCCAATTGTTGGTCGCATCCATGTCAACGTAGGATTCCAGCTTTACATTCCCATCAGGAAGATTATAGACAACGGCCTTGAATCCAACCCATTTGTTGAATACTGAACCTATACC
>JALZOS010000179.1 GCA_030913755.1 Thermoproteota archaeon
TGTCAGAACTGATGTTGCATTAAACTGTTTGTGAATGCAATATTTGGTTGTATACAGCATACTATCAGATTGATGAAAGTTTCGAAAAAGGATTTATGACACGGTTGGAAATGAGTCTCTCTAATGAGGTTTTCTAATCGAGTATCAAAGAAGCCAGCTGCTATTGCGGATGATGAAGGGCAAATAACAATCAGTGAAGAAGATATAGTTACCTTGCACAGGTGCTGGAGACAGGAATCAATTATTAATAAATGGGAACAGGTGCCCGAAGGACTAAAAGTAGATTTATCAGATCCGGTTATCCCTAATTCATCAGTTAAGGCACAACCAGTAAACTAACTTTTCAATTTGAGGTTCTATCACGTGACTAACATCGATTTAATACTACAATTGATTTCCTGTCTTTTGCTATAGTGTTATTCCATTTTGGATAAGTATCAAGGGACTACTAGTACAGGACATGTGGAGTGATGAATTACGGAATTAGTAAAACCTCCTACCCATAGCCCTTTGAAACCTGACCTACCTTTTGACCCGATAATTATGAGTTCGATATCGTTTTTCTTTGTATACTCTGTTATTAGTTTAGCCTCGCTTTGTCCATCAGCATCTAATATCTCACTCTTTACTTTTACTCCTTTTTTCTTTGCAGCATTTTCTATTTGATTTAGCCACTCCTGTGCAGATTCTATTCTGACCCTCTTAAATGCTTCCACAAGTGATACATTTCCATATTTTGCTTGCAAGCCTATAGCGCCTCCTTGTTTTACATCTTCGATAATATTCACAATAGCTAACTCTGCGTTGGCTGTCTTCGCAAGATAAATTGCATAGTTTGCAGCTTTAATAGATGTAGGAGAGCCGTCAATAGGAACTAGTATTTTATTAATAGACACTGAGTCAGGTTCAACGTCATCCATAGACATAATCTTATTTACTTATATAAAAATATGAAAGTACCTTGTTTGGAATACCTATTCATACAACTGTCTACGAGAGGCTTCTTTCCACAGGCTATGGATTTTTCAGACATTCATAGTGCATGAGCAAATTCTATACCATAAATTCAGAACCTGTAACAGAATCGACATTAGAGTCCTTGCTATGTATATAATTTTAGTATCTGTAATAGACATTACCTTCCACTACCAGGAAGACCTATTCCCTTTAAAGGCGAACGATAATCTGTAGTTATATTGATCCCATTATCAGCCATAACATTGATTTTCGATATATCCGTATCCGGGCGTGGATAAAAGAACCACGATTGATCTGGTGATAGACTCTTTAGATGCTGAATATCGTTTTGACCCAAGTATACAGAAATATTTGTCGCCATGTTTGTTCCAATATTGGTAACTCGTATTCGATAGTAGGTACCTGCCATATCTGTAGTATCTTTAATTGCATCTACACCTAAAGCGTAAGGAACTTTATTTCTCTCTTGGTTTACGAAGTAAAAAAGTAAGGTTATACCTATAACTGCAATTGCGGCATAGTAAATGTATTGTCTTTTCAACATAATCTATCGAGTAGGGTACGAGTAAAATAAGTTTGAGATCTCGAGAACGGCTATAAAACCATTTGAGTTGAAACTATCTTTTAAATATAGATAGGTTAGTAAATCACTAGCGATATCCTAAAGGATCGCAACAAGTAGATCTGGTGCAGACCTGACCAGATCAGAACCATATTCCAATGAGCAAGCTTTCTGTATGACTACAAAATTCTGTGCTCCTAAAGGGCTGGCGGATCAGTATGTATCATGGCATTGTTATGTGTTTTCAATCTAACCTCTCTGACTTTGGCGTGACCTCCACATAGTCTAAAGGCTGCTGTAATGATTGTAAGTATACTTGGAATGTGAATGGAAATTAAAAACATAAATTTCATCAAATGAAACTTAAAAAATGATGCAAAATCAGAATGATTAAGCTTGATAAAATAATTGGCAACATCAAAATAGATCACAATCTCAAATCGATGCATGAAGAGATGATTAAATTGGGAAAAACAGAAACTGTTACTTTTGGACGTATGGAATCTGAACGTACAAGAATAAGAAAAGTGTCTAACAAAGGAACAGATCTAGTATTAATATTAGGTGAAGGATCACGTATTAGAGACGGAGATGTTCTAATCCTTACGCAGGAGCAAATGATAGTCGTTCAAATAGTACCAGAACCTGTAGGAATAATACAGATTCATAATATTTTGATTCGAGACCAAATGATAAGGACATCTGTCACAATTGGACATGCCATAGGGAACCTTCATCGTCCTTTGAAGATAGAAGGAGATACAATCACCTTTCCCATTCAAGATTCAAGTGAACTCACATTATTTGAAAAGCTGCTTTCACCATTGAAGGAACATATAGAAGTTAGAAGTGATAATATGGTATTTGAGGCCAATATGGGCTCATGAATATGGACAACGAAATTTCTATGGAAGATCTTAGTTTTTTGCAACTATCAGATTCTTTTTTTCCGACGGGTCTGTACACTACATCAAACGGACTTGAAGCATTATTTTATGAAGGAAAGATGAAGAAACCAAAACATCTGCAAGATTTGATAAAAACTTTTCTTTTCCAGCAAATCGGCCCTACTGATTGTACGGCACTAGGTAGTGTATATGACTGCATCAAAAGTTCAGATTTGGCAGAAATCCTGAGGACAGATCAAATGCTATATTCTATGAAACTTGTTGAAGAAGTGAGAGACGCCTCTGTAAGATCAGGTATACAGCTTCTACGGTGCGTAAATTCATTTGTACTAGGCGATACAATCTTAGATCACTTCCAACGAATGGTAAAGAACGGGGAAGCTTCAGGAGTATATCCGGTATCATTTGCAGTAGCCTGTAATTCATTGAATATCACCAAATATAGGGC
>JALZOS010000188.1 GCA_030913755.1 Thermoproteota archaeon
AGACACGATAGGAAAGGAAAACCTTGAGAAGGAGATAATCGGGACCACAGATAATGAATCGCTTGTTCCTGACCTTGAAGTTTATGTTGCAAATATCTGGCCCAGTATGAAAGAGCCGGCACCATCAGATCATGACGGACAGATAGACAGACATAACGATATTACCTTTCATGACAAAACAGAATACGACGAAAAAGTCTCTGTTTTCGTAACAGATTACATAGACTTGACAAAGAGACTCATACAGCTTGCCAAGGCGAGCGGCGCGTCTGAAACTGAACTTGAAAAACTATTGTCAAATTTCACTTTGAGCAAAACACGTAAAGGAAAACCTCGCAAGTACAAAGATCTTTTGACTGGCAGATTCAGGATTACAAAAGTAGTGCGGATTGAAAGAGAAGATGATCCAAATACTATATCACGAAAATGGGTTGATTATTCGTTGAGTACTTTACAGAAATTATATGAGCAAGGTCTCAGAGATACAGTTGCTAGATTAATTGAAGAGGAATTGATGAAGGACTTGAATTCTCTCCAGTTACAAAGTGATGCGAGAGAAGAATTAGGTGCGTTACTGATTGATTTATCAGTAGCTCTCAGAGGTAATGATCTGGATTATTATTATTATAACATGCGAAGCAGATTGTCCAGTTTCACTGACAGGGTAATGACTCTCAATCGAAGTGGAAAAATAAATAACACCCAAGTAGAGCAAATAGGTCTGAGAGCAGAAGCCTTAAAATCTTCTTTTGAAGACTGAAACTACACTCATTACACTATGATAATTTGTCAAACAAATAACAAACTCTCATCAGCCGTTATGACAAAAAAATGATTGCTCTTTCTTGATTGCATTATTAATTGAAGATGGAAGATCATCCATCTCGTTACGTATGAAGAAGAATTAAATCTTGTTAGATCTGGTATCTTTACTGTTCTAAGACAACCTTTTACGGTTAACGTTCAATTCGACCCTTTTTCTCCAAGTGCTGTGGCAGGATATGCATCTTTTAATAAACAATTAATTAAACCCCTAGATCATTGGGGCGAGGACGCTTTACTAGCGGCCTCGTAGTATTTCTGAGCATCTTCTGGATTGCCCAACTCTTCCAATGCGAACACCTTGTTCATCAATATTTGGACATTTCCAGGATCAATCTTCAGTGCTAAATCAAAGAATGATATCGCGTTCACACAATTCCCCTCTGAGACTTGTACACAACCCATCCCATTAATTGCATCTACATTATTCGGATCAATTTTCAAGATCTCATCATAACATCTTTCAGCTTGCTCATATTCTTGTAGATTCATGTGCGCAAAAGCCTTATCGCACCAGGCTCCTATATTGCCAGTAGAAAGCCTTAGACATTCGTCATAGCATGAAATTGCATCTTTTAACTTGTTCAATCGTTTGAAGACAAGGCCCTTGTTATGCCAAAGGTTAGGATTACTCGGATCCAGTTCGGTTGCTTTATCGTAACATTTCTTTGCTTCACCCATATTGTCAACGTTATCGTAAACTGCGCCAAGATTAATCCACGCCTCCACTACATCAGGATAAACTTTTGTGGCGTAAAGAAGATACTTTAGAGCATCATCAAATTTTCCCAATTGGCCTAAGACCTTGCCTAAGTTAATAAGCGCCTCAAAGTTTTCTGGATCGACTTCCAACGTTTTTTCGTAATACCTTTTGGCTTTGTCGGGTTTTCCTTGCCTGTCTAATGAATAAGCCATATTAATCCAATAATTAGGATCTTTTTTTTCTCGTTTACTCATTATTTTGCCTAGACTAAGAATGTTTCACATTACAATTATACTTAATTTTAAATGATGCCGGAAGCGGCCTTGCGTATTTAAACATCGTTTAGGCTTGAGTATTATTTTCCTGTTCGTGCCAATACCTAGTAACTTGCCTAGAGATAAATATGTGGCGGTAAAAGCGCTGAAAACCTTTAAAGGTTTGATATCATCTCTATGGGTATGGGACGCTCATTTGAGGAATGGTGGAGCACAGCTCCACTCGAACTAAAACAAAAAGCTCGCAAAGGGGACGAAGGAAATAAACCGCTGTTGAATCAGATCAACTATGTCTTACTTCACCTTCATTTGTCAGGAAAACACGACTTAAAGCCTACACATGAAGAACTGAAAGACTGGCTTCATAGCGGCCAAGTAGACGTTATGCGAATGGCACCCAAGAAGTAATAAAAACTATTTACATTTTCCTTTTTTTCTTTTAAACGTCTGAGATAATGATATTGTACGAACTAGATCTGGGTGTATTGAAACGTTTTCCAGGATGTGGCAAACGAAACGAAGGCAAGAATTGGTGTATGGTTCTTTTTTTTGAAAGTAATGAAGTATGCGGTTTAATCAGCATTTACTCTGAGGACCGTACTAATAGATCATTTCTCATATTATGGATGTGAATATTCTAAAATCGATAAAATCCAACCTGGCTATATTGGGAATGATCTGCGGTCTAGGCTTTGTAATCAGTTTGTTCTATATGCCTCTGGTTGAACACTGATGAAGGATTAATCCTTTCTGGCGGGGATTGTGTACAGATTAAATTGTAATTTTCTGTGAGACGATCATTTTCATGTATTCCGATACCCTTGATTTTCATGCCCTTAGCAAGTTTGTATAGGGGCCGTTACTGTAGGGTTTGCCATATTGACCATCTTATCTTCTTCGCTTACAATATTTACTTTAATTACTCTTTCAGCAATAGCATTATTCAAACTCGGCTAGGGTAAAATAGCAATCGAGATTTTTGGTAAATACTTGATGGGGTTCACTGGTCTTGGTGCTTTCAAGTGGCCTTGTTGTAATTGGAATCGAAAGCATCGTGTCTGGAATTTTTGGACCAAGAAGATTTGGATATGTCACACCAGATTAAATCATCTAATAGGCATGAATCTGACTGAATAAATTTGTTTAATGAAGCATGGCTCAATATAGACGTGTTCACAATTAGGCTTATGAACAAGAGGAAACCAAGGACATGGTAATCGTAACACCCTCTGCTTCTAGTACGAGATAAT
>JALZOS010000233.1 GCA_030913755.1 Thermoproteota archaeon
ATGCTATTCCTGTGACATATATTGGCGAACCGATACAATGAAGTAATATAATTGATGGGATTTTTATGCTTGCTTTTGATTGCTTTTACAATATCTTGTAGACACATATACAACTACAAGACTAACAATAAAACCAACAATACCTGAAGGTAGTAGGTTCTTGTTGAGAGATATTGTACTACGACACCTTGTATAAAATTTTGTAAAGAAATCTGCTTTTTTTACTACCAGGTTTTCCTTTCACTGTTGAAGTAATATTATATCAGTCATGATATGAGTTAATTATCTAACTTTTATCTTCGGTAAATTTTGTTTTGACGTCATCTCCTATTTTTACGTATTCTCGATGTGCAACTCTGACTTGCCTTTGTTTACAATTATCACATTTGAATACTCTTCTGGTACCGATATCTCTATATCCACCAGCTGATTCTCCCTTGACAACTACCTCTCCCGTTAGTTTTAGGTAATCTATTTTACATGCAGAACAGAAGTCCAGTTCTTCACTGATTTCATTTAGTAGCACCATATTATCTATAAAATCACACTATATTATCAATATATAATTCCTTTTTAGACTTCATCCAGCAAAAAAAAGAAGAATTATCTAATGTGAGTAACGATAGATTTGAAGATAGTAATAAGAATCTGCAGAAGGAGGTTAAGGATACGACCAGTGAGCCCATTAATCAAAACAAGGAACATAGGAATCAGTCCCTAGAAATAGAATGTTTTAGAACTGAATATTTCTGACAACGTTAGGTAATATTCTTCAATTCTTGATTAAGTATTGGTATATTGAATCCCAGAACATCAGTTCGTAATCAAGAATTAATCGTGTTGCTGTTTCCATTTCTTTTTCATGATTATAGAGGCTTGATTCTATAATGTCGTTTGATTTCTTCAGAAATTCTTCAGGTAAAGGGGTAGCGAATCTGTCCAAGAAAAGGCAACTATGTTCTGTAAATCCATAATTCTTCTTCAATGCAGCACTGATTCTTTGGCAATTCTTTCCCCAAATTGGGAGGTCAGTTAACATTGCAATCAAAATCTCTTCTTCTGAACCGTATGAAGCCAGTCTAGTCAAATAATTAGTATACGCCTGACATCCAGCAAGAGGTTCGTATGATTTTAGTTGGGCGTTGTCTAACCTTAATTCATTTGCTAGTAGGGATAAATTGTCTAATGCGACGGACTCGAAGGAAAGACATTCTTGGAAGAGAGTTGCGCATAGGGAGTTTGATGTTCGGGACGCTACAAGGGCAAAGTTTCTTTTGTCGTTTGAAATAATGTGATACTGTTCACAAACGAAAACTTTGAGGTTTTCCCTGCTTAGCTTCCTACCCTCTACGCTTAAGAGATATGGATGATGTAGGATTTTATCAAGAACAGATGAAAACTTCCGGGTAAGAATATCAACGAACTTATTCGCATCTGTATTCATCAAGTCCTATATTATTTATCAGACCTATTATCATTTATTTTACCGGACGGATACCACAGTATCAGTCGTTTTGAACATGTCATATTCGGAAGATCTTAAGCATAACAACATTGACAAATGGAACAAAATTTTGAGTCATAAATTCATCATCGAGATGGCAGAAGATACTCTGCCGATAGGTAAGTTTGTTTTTTTCTTAAACAAGACCAAATATTTCTAAACGCATTCTGCGATTTTCTTGCGGCGGCCGCAAGAATTACGAATGATAAACAGACAAAGTTATGGTTTGAAAGCCTAATTCATAACACGAGTAAATGTGAGATGCCTATGCAGAATGAAATACTTCATCAGTTGGAAGGTAATCCAGAATTTAAAGGAGTTTCTGCAGAAGAGACTACGCTGAAATATACTTCTTATATGAAGAGAGTTTCTGACTCCAAGAACTTGGCTATCATTGTATCTGCAATGGCCCCGTGTCCTTGGACGTACTATGAGATTGCACAGAAGTTGGCAAAGGTTAATGTTAGAACTCCAGTCTACAGGAAATGGATTCGATTCTATTCTTCAGAAGAATCTCAAAGACAAGTAAATGAGATAAAGGAATTGGTAAACAAACTATCCACACAAGTGGACGATGAACAGAAAGTGATTATTAAAGATCATTTTGCTACTGCCTGTAATTATGAGTTGCAATTTTGGAATATGGCATATTCCCCTATCGATTAAGGGGTTACGACGGACTACTTAAAGATGCCAAATTAATTTATTATCAACTTATTGCCTAACTGAAATTAAGGTAATCTTCCTCAGATAATAAGGAACAAATTCGACT
>JALZOS010000248.1 GCA_030913755.1 Thermoproteota archaeon
CAACTGGTCCAGTCCAGGACCACCCTGCATGTTGTCGTCTCCGCTGTTACCAAATATTTTATCTTCGTCGCCTCCTCCCTGGATCGCATCGTTCCCAGACCCGCCTCTTAAAAGATCATCCCCTGCAAGCCCGATTATTATGTCTGGTGATTTACTACCATCGATATGATCGTTATTGTCAGTACCGATACACAGGTGCAGGCCTTCAGATCTTTGCCATACCGTGGGACATCTATTTCCTATTGCATCTGCATTGTACAAGGGAACTGTCATAATGATAGTCAGAATTACAAACATAACTGTAATAGTATAGAATACAATTGGCACTGATAAATGTTGAAGCACGTAGAGCGATGAACTTGATGGTAATTAAGTGTTGGTGATTACATGCTGTTGAGAATTCTTTGTCTATGGTAGTATTTGTTATACGAGAATAGATCATAGACCATTGCAAATCAAATCCTAAAACCTCCTTTGTTGGTATGGGATCCTCTTTTCATCCCGCTCGTGCGTCGTCCAAACCACTGGCTGAGACGGCAACCATATGAACTATAACTGACTCACTTGACAACGAAGTCGAGTGATAAAGCCCGATTGATCCGTATTGTAACTAGATAGACTAATGGTTATTGATTTTCATTTTCGTCTTCATACACAATTATTGGATGTTTACATACAGGACAGTTATCATCATCCAGTTTAATTCCAGCGAAATCACAGTGCGGACACATAACAATCGTTTCGTTACCACATTCAGGACAAACATCCTTCTCGTTCAGAATTCCAATTTCTTCAATTTTTAGTCTGTTTTTCCGGATATCCCTCACTATCTCGTCATTTTGTAATCGTATCCATCTTTCCATTTTTACATAGTGACAGACTCCACAAAATCCCCGACATAACAAACAAATATCATTATTGAAATCGTCCAATCCCTCTTCAAAGGGCCTGTCGCAATCGATGCATTTTTTCTGTTTAGTTGGTGGTATAATCATTGTTGAATGTCTAAAGAATAAGCCGAATGCCGTTTCGTCCCACTTTCTGGCCCCGTCTTGTAACTTCTTCTAGTACCCCTGACAAATATCCTCTTTTCGTCCCTCTGTGTTCGAAGGCTGCTCTTCTGAATTGCTGTTCTGAAACGTCATCTATAACAAAGTTGATTTTCGTCATCTTTGTCGATAGATACATATGCGACTCGGTTATATAACCTATTCACATATAATTTTTAGTTAACTCTTCGCACTGGGAATTCCCCTGTATCCCACTCAATGATCGCGAATATGAAATAAATCATCTTGTGCACTTTGTTCGAGAACAAGTAATGAGGCAAATAGAACCTAACGTCGCTTACCCGAATATACGTCCTAATTTTTCAATATTTTAGAATTGACTCGCAAATATTACTTTTATGTAAAAGTATCAATCCCACTGAATATCAGAAAAATCCGGAAATAATCTGTCAATTCCAACAAATGAATCTCCACGTATCTCACCACTGGGGAAGTCTTTCGTATTAATACCAATGTATATTGTTCCATCAACCATCAAATTATGAAGATCCGACAAAGATTTACCTTTTAATTGACCCTGAAGATCGTCCTTTGATACACCACCAATAGACAGTGTTCCTGTTATCTTCCCTTCTTGATTTATATTTACTATTTTAGGAACCTCTTTTTTAAGTTCTCTTGTTCCATTCAACAAGTCTAATAATACGCTTCCATTCTGATTCTTGTCACCTTGGTAAATGTATACACCAGTTACGTTGCTGATATTTTCCACATTAACAATATAGACAAGCTTAGTCGAATCGTCTTGGAATTTCAGACCGACGTAACCACGAGCGTCTGTAGCGACAGGCGGTATTTGCTGATCTCCAGTGACAACTGTCCAAAAGCGGTCTAGATTCTCAGCATACACCATTGGATTAGAATAGATTAATTGAGACAACGGAAAAAACGACGCGACGATTAGTAGATATGGTAGACTGCGCATAAGGAATAACTCACGGTCTCATATAAAGATCTACGGGGGGATCTTGATATCTATAAATTTATAATTAGATTAAGACAATCTACCTTAGAGGATACGTATTATGAGATAATAGAAATTCTAAGCCCAGACAGAAACATAGACTACGTTAATCCCTCACGTTTGCTTTACGTTCTGATTTTTCCATAATTACCAAATTTCTCAATGTATAAGTAACATAAAGATTATTTAATAGCCGACATGAGTGGAAGTTTTGATTTTTGCAAAAATTGTGGACATATCAAGAAAAATCATCGCTACTATTCAGGTCAACGAGATTCTAATCATCCGTGTAAGTATTGCGATTGTCAGC
>JALZOS010000275.1 GCA_030913755.1 Thermoproteota archaeon
TTGCTAGACACCTTATTAGAGTACCCCGAAATACAAAAAGGTAGATCTAGTGCTAGTGAAACTCATAAACCGTTTAGATTATATGAAGTGAGGAGTTGATAGAAAATGTCTATTATTGCAACGAACCCGAATGGTGAAGTGACAGAGGAATCAATTTCTAAAACTGAGCATTACATAGAAAAAGGTTACCCTGATTTGTAATAAAGTCACAGAGAAATATGACATCGTAATAGCCGCTGAAGTCATTTCAAACGTATTATCTTCAGAAATTATGGCCGCGCGTACCAATTGGTTGTTTTTCTATATATCTCTAATAGTTCATCTTTTCTTTCAAGAAGACCAAAACAAGTTTATAAATACGTATACAACTTCGTTCAATGCTTGGTATTAGACAAAGATCTCAAGATCACATTTGTGATTGTTTGTATTGCAGTGTTAATAAGTACATCAGTTTTTCCCTTGAGTAAGAATGTCAATGCCAATAATGTATTCGCTCAACATTCTAATTCTTCGGTGATAGTTGAAAATAGAGCGATCAGTCCGGAGGATCTACTTTGCGATGACGGTAAGCACCCCGATGCAGATGGTATTTGTGCTGATGGGTCCCCTCCTTTAGTCATGCGTGTTAATCCCCTTCCTACCACTGAGAAGTTCATAAATAAAACGTATCCAGCAACTACGAACATTGTATCACTTTGTGCTGATCATACTATAGCTAATTCTACCGGTAAATGTCATGATGGTTCCCTTCCGCTGCGGCTCAGTTCTGAAGATCTGACTTGCACTAATGGTAATCACCCTGTCCCTAACGGTACATGTTCTGATGGTTCGCTGCCACTGCTTCTAAATAAAACCCAGACAGCGGTAACAGGAAAATAGTCTACACATGAAACAACAGAACCCTATTCGATTTATATATAGAGAAATTTACTATTTTAAGCTATTTTTTATATTCACCTCCATTAGCGGAACGGCATTAGGTGGTGTATGGAATTTACAAAAAGTATACAAGTTGCGGATGACCAAAAGCCTGGTCTCAACTCAACAACCAACTGGAAATTCTGACCCTTAAATTCGTATACTTGAGGTTGGTCTGGTTGGTAATTATCTTCCCTTTTTAGGTAATATATTTTCACTTAGCTGACTAATTTCACAAAATCCAGACCTATGCGGGTCTTGTTAATAGCAGTTGTGTACTAGATACATTAGCCAGATAACATTCATGACAAACCATTTTTCTCATCCATTGATAAAGCGAATGTGTTGCTTTCCCACATTGTTCACAATACATTTGACTCATCAAGTCAATGATATATGGATCTACATAATTTAATACAGTTCCAATAAAAAGAATTTTATTGAAAAACTAATCATAAAATCATAGTGTTAGGATTTTCCACAGTCCTAACAACGCAACCCATTGCCGCTTGATTTTGTTTTCATGATCGCAATTTTTCGGTCCAGTCTGAAAGCCTCTGAAGCAATTGCTTCAAGAACTTTTTAGTGTTCTCGTCAAGCAGCTTCCTATTAGCATCAAATTTTTCCTGGGCAAATGGAACTATGACCTCTGGCCCATTGAGCGGATACATGTTCAAAAATACAAACATCTGACGGAGATGGTATTGAGCTCTTGCACCACCCAACATACCTACAGACGCGCTCATTATAGCGACTGGTTTGCCGTCAAAAGGATTATCTCCATACGGCCTTGAGGCCCAATCAATTGCGTTTTTTAGCACTCCTGGCACTGAATAATTGTATTCTGGAGTAGAAATCAGTAAGGCATCAGCTTGTCTTATTTTCGATTTGAATTCTTTTACCTTCATGGGCATATCTTGCTCATTATCTTGATTGAATGGAGGAATATCGGCAATATCAAATATTTCTAAAATAAGATTTTCTGGCAGCAAATCTTCAGCAGTGCGTAGAAGTGCTTTATTGTAGGAACCTTTCCTGAGGCTTCCAGCAAAACCGAGAATTCTTAATTTGTTATTCACCAATAGAATTCACATTAGGGTTAAAGAAATTATGATTTAAGGCTTTGTTAAATTCTCAAGCAGATTTAACAAATTTGCTAATCTAATTCATGCCAGAAACTAGATAGTTCTGAAGCCAATAGTACAGCGAAGACAACGCCTCAATCATATCAGAAGAACAAAGCCAGTATTGTAGACGTTTGGTTCAAATCCGTAGTACAGTATGCAGACGCTCAGCTCATCAGTGTGAACAATACAACATTGAATATTCCCATTACAGTAATAGTTCCTATCATTATAGAAATTCAAAATGCACAGATTTGCGCTTCCGTAGAAAGTTTCTAAAGCGAGGGATAAAGGTCTTGTCTGAAATCCTTGAATCTTTCCCTTCGAATATTACGAGCCTGGGTTATGTCAATGTTAGCTGCAAGTACTTGTTGGTTCTCAGATAGAACTCTGGGCCTTGGTAAGGCGATATCATTTCGCTTGTTGTAGGAAAAGTCAACGATTATACTTCTTCCTCCAAATGGGCCAGTACATACATTGGGAGCAACAACAGGTATTCTATTTTCTAGTGCTCTTGCTTGGAGATATATATGCCAAGGTCCGACACCTTCGGTTTTAATTTTTGACGGAAAGAATAACACGTCTGCACCTTTTGTTGTAAGCACTCTCGATACTTCTGGAAATACCGCATCATAGCATATAACAACACCCAACTTGAATTTGCCAATATTGAAAACTTCGGCTTTAACTCCAGGCTTTACATCCTTTCGCTGTATTCCAAATGGATGAATTTTGAGTTGCCTGCCGATTATCTTTCCTTTTTTTGATATAATTGGACATGAAACACAAATTTCATCGTCAATCCTCTCCAAAAATGCTCCAGGTATTATGAATATGCTTTTCTGTTTTGCGGTATCGAGAATAGTCGCAAATTCTTTTTCAAAATCATTTACCATATTAGGATACCATAATTCAGGGAAACAGACGATATCGGAATTGTCAAATCGAGGATTATTGACAATTCTCTGAAAATATTCTAATGCCTTCGCTTTGGATTCGCATACTTTGGACTGTATTAATAGGACATTAATCATATTGAGATATGATTAAATAATTCATTCTCCTTATAAGGCAATCCAGTCTAAGATTCTCACTTGATCAAAGATCCTGTCACCTTCCTCACGTATTTGAGCATCCTCCAGTTCTCTTTCTAAACTTTCAATTCTATAATCAATCAAGCCTTCCAATTCTTGAAGTGTAATATTTGAGGCTATGAAATGCATTATTACAATGAACTCATCTTGAATCTAATTTGATACATTACTCTAGATTCTCTTATCCGCTTGCCTTTAGCTTAGGTTATGTTTGATTCACGCTAGTGAGATTTGAAGAACTAACTGATGATCAATGGATGCTCTTAGTACCGTCAATCCCTCTTCCTGCTTATACTGGTAGACCTAGAGC
>JALZOS010000277.1 GCA_030913755.1 Thermoproteota archaeon
TAGCTGCTTCAGCTGTTTGAGTGAATGGTTCTACGAACAATTTAGCTCTCATATCAGTATGTCCAAAGCCACAATATTCTCTACACTGAATCACGAATTGACCTGGTATATCGAACAACTTCCAGACAACATTAACAATCCCTGGAACTGCGTCCATTAAAATTACAAAGTCAGGCACGTTGAAATCATGAATAACATCCTTTGACACAAGTTCAAATTTGTAGGGGACACCTTGCTTTACATGAAGCTGCCCTACTTCTTTAGTTCCATCCTGATGCTCAAATGTCCAAAACCACTGCTGGCCTATTACCTTGATGGTTTCTGCGTTGGTGGGCACGTGTTCAATCGTCCTCTCTACGTTCCACGATTCTGCACCGACCCAAGTTAAAAGACTAATTACTACTCCCACATATACCCATTCGACGGTTGCATGACTCATTAATGTGCACCCTCTAATGGTTCCCTTACTCTGTTCTTTGGATTAGATTCTCTGAAGCGCCAACATACGTATACGATGGAGCCCTGAACGACGGAACCTACAACGAATGCTGCAACCATAAGACGATAGAATAATCCCCAAATATCTATCCTTCTTATTACATAATCTTCAGGATTCTGATCTCCTTGTGCTGATGCATTATTAAAATTCAAAATACCTATTACTAATATAGCCACTAATGGCGAGAACAATAATATGAGCATCCATCCCCTAGGTTTCGATACCATGCGAACTCGCTTTCTCTGCTCAGTAGTTTGTCTTATGTAATTTAAGGTTTTTGCATGACCAGTGAGCCCAGTAAAGGATGATATTTTTCGCATACTGCAATGGAACATTGCTTCCACACTCTTAACAGTGTTGGTAATAATAATGACAACACAGTAATAATACGGTAGATATTTTGACGGCTAGTCTTTTCTATGGCCACGACATAATATTACTACTAAAGTTGCTCTTATTACCATCATTTACTCCTTAAGATATCTGTGGAGTCCCATAACATTTACTCCAGAAAGTGAGAAGATTTTGCTCTCGTGTTTTAATATTGTTAAAGCTGCGTTTCTAATATGCCACTGATATAGTGCTTCTGGCTTGAGATCTAAAAAGAGGGAAATTGCAGCTTTAATTGGATCTAGATGTGTTACGAAAATGACATTCTTGTCTGGATATCTATCAATTGCCTCATCGAGAAGGTGTTTGATGCGCATCTTTACGGAGGTAAAGCTTTCCACACCATAACAATCAAGCATTTGATCATCTCCTGAATAGAATTTAAGGAAAAGATTTCCGTGCTTATCTATTATATCCTCATAATTCATGCCTACCAGCTTTCCAAGTTCAATTTCGTATAATCTCTCATCGATCTCATAGTCCAAATTAATGACATCGCATACAATTTCTGCAGTTTCTCGTGCCCGTATTACAGGACTGGCGAAGACTTTATCGACTAGTATCTCCTTCAAATAATTCGCTGTATCCCTAACCTGCTGTCTTCCATATTCTGTCAGGTGCGATTCAATATGCCTACCTACAAGGATTCTGTTGACGTTATTATCAGCTTCCCCGTGACGCATAAAAATCGCAAGTGGCATGGCTCTTGAATGATTTAGAGTGATCTCAATATTAAGATAGTTAATTTATTTTATTTTTTATTCTTAATCTCTTGCTCTACCAGTATAGTTATAACCTTAATAGGATCCGGATTTACTCTAAGGACTGGTTGTAATATAATGAAAGTAGGTATTATCGGAGGAACAGGTGGAATGGGTGAAGGTTTTGCGCTTCGGTGGGCAATTCACCACGAAGTCATTATTGGGTCCAGAGATGCCGATAAGGCCAAAAACGCTGCTGTTGTTTACATGAATGCTGCGTCTTCTTCATATGGCACCGGAATGAAGGGTAACATCACCGGTTCAGATAATACATCTTTGGCAAGCCTTGTGGATGTCTTGATACTATCAATACCGTACGATTCTATCCAGTACACTTGTAGCTCAATTTTAGGTAAGATTAGATCTAATTGTATAGTTGTTTCCCCCATCGTACCGATGAACAGGACTGAATCGGGCTTTATCTACGTTCCTTTTGAGGAGACCAAGAGATCTGCCGCAGCCGTTGTTGCTGAAAACCTGCCCAATAACATAATTGTTTCTGCATTTCATACCATCTCAGAAGTCAAGTTGAAGAACATTAATGAAAGTCTAGACTCGGATACTTTTGTCTGCTGCAACGATCAGAATGCATTAGCCGTACTTAATACTTTGATTTCCGAAATTAGCGGTCTTCGTCCAATTTACTTGGGTCCCTTGTCTCTAAGCTATCAGGCCGAAGTCCTCACACCAATGATATTGAACGCATCTAAACGGAATAAAATTAAACATCCGGGAATAAAATTAGTCTCATGACCCGATCGCCATACATATGAGGTTTTCTTCTAGGGATCACTGGTCCCGCGGTAATAGTAGGCGGGGCAAGAATTGGATGTCTGCCATGGGAATTCTTTTTATTATAATGGCAGTTATAATTGCCTTGAGAAATCTTTACTTTATCTCTACTCAATTATCTTTTGGATTTTACATTGACAATTATACTAATGGAGAAATAAATAACGAAAAGTTCGTGATAGCAATGCTAGTAGGTGGAGGAATCTTACTTTATTGGGGATATTTTAAGACAAAAGAAGATTACGGCCCTCCTGACGCGCATGAATATAGAAGATTCTCTTAAGAAGTAACACAAATTGCTTTTCTAATAATTCTTTCAATTTTGTGAAAGGCTCAATCCCTGCTGTTTTTCATTTCATTAAGCAGATCCCCAACGGCGCCTTAGGATCGCTAAATCCAGTTATCACTTAAGTGGTGTTGAGGCTATCCACTCTTCTTACATATTGCTGCATTCAGTGATTAGAAGAATTTCCACAGTTTATTTGATATCGAAACGCTGTGTTATTTATCCACTTATGGTACCAAGCAAGTCTGCCACTCGTCCAGTTAAGCAAATAGTATGAGGCTGATTTGATTCACGGGATCTGAGAACCATAACATCAATCAATTGTTATTACTATTGCTATTTATCTAGTCCATTAATAAAATGTTCTAACTTGTTCATTGCTTCGTCAAGAATTTGTTCTTGTGGAAGATAAACTATTCTGAAATGATCGGTACCAAAATTGGATCCAAATCCTGAACCATGGACCGTGAGAACACCGGTCTTGTTTAAAAGATCCAGGACGAAATGTTTATCATTTTTCCAGCGAGATGAAAGATTAATCTTTGGGAATGCATAGAACGCCCCCTTAGGCATGTTGCAGGAAATGCTACTAATCTGGTTCAGACGTTTGACTACTAGATCTCTTCTTCTGCGTAATTTGCTTACCATAATCGGGATATGATCCTGAGGACCCCTGAGCGCTGCAACCGCAGCTTTTTGTACAGGCAAATTAGTTGAAATACGTACTCTAGCCAATTTTGGAATATTATTCCTAATGTTCTCTAATTTTGAGCAGTTACTGTTCATGCATATGTATCCGCAGCGCCATCCGGTCATCAAATATACTTTCGAGAACCCATTAAGCAAAATCACTGGTGAGTCCTTTGCAACTCTACCTATTCCCGTAAACTCTCCTTCAAAGACTAAATTATCATATATTTCATCACAAATAAGATAGAGCGAGTGTTCTGCTGCTATATCGACTAGTTGTTTAAGACTTTTGTAATCAAAAACCTCACCGGTGGGATTGTTTGGACTGATTACGCATAAGGCTCTTGTACGTGGCGTGATCTTTGATATTAGGTCTTCCAAGTCTGGCTTACCGTCAGGAGTCAGTTTAAATTCGACTGGTCTGCCCCCATAGAATTTCACATACGAGGCATACGGTGGATAATATGGTCCTGGCATAAGAACTTCTGTATTGGGTTCCACAATAGAGGCCATTGTCATATCCAAACCTTCTGAAACGCCGTTGGTCACCAACACGTCTTCAGCTGTAACTGATAATCCCTTACGTGATTCTTTTTCTACTATGGCTTCCCGAAGTTCATAAAGTCCCTCTGATTCCGTATAGTAATTCAAATCATGCAAAACTGAATCTATCAACGCCTGTTTAATATGATCCGGAGTCTTGAAATCATATTTTACTGGGTCTCCTATATTCAGATAAATTATTTGTCTTCCAGACTTTTCATATTCTCTGGCATGTACGATGATATCACGAATAGCATATTCGACTTCACTTGTCCTATTGGATACTTTCAATTAACGTAATCTAAACAAGAATCTCTGAGATAAATTGTTATGCATAAATTACAATTATGCCAGTAGAAATGTAATAACATACTATGTTACAATAACTTTCTTCTCATTCGCATTATTGATCTTTAATTAAGGATATGACATTGATCATTCGCATTTTCCGTCAGGTCAATTGATATAGAACCTCTTGAATATCCTCGATGAATGGGCTCGTAGCGTAGCCAGGATATCGCGGCGGTCTTCGGAACCGCAGATCGTGGGATCGAAGCCCACCGGGCCCGCTGGCTATGCAAAGAATCTAGAATGAAAAACAAAGATAATCTGCCAGTCCATCCTTGGGAGCAAACGATTTACCCCTGTATAACTGACTTCACGTTATTCAATATATCAAGTATTAATTATCTTCTTTAGATATTCCTACCTTTCCTCTCTTGGAACCTTTCTTAAGCTCTTCTTCGAGATCATCTACTCCCTTTTCATTAACAGTGAATCTAACATCTCCGTAGGGATGATATGGTGAATCGACCATTCTTGCAATTCTATTCTCGCCAGATTTCTTCAAATATACTCTATATGTCGATGCATGTCCTATTACATTGCCACCAGTGGGTCTAGTTGGATCGCCAAAGAACGTATCTGGAGCGGATTGGACCTGGTTGGTGACCACTAATGCTATATTGTAAATTTCAGCTATTCTAAGAAGCTTGTGCATGATAGAATTAAGTCTTTGTTGTCTATCAGCAAGTGTTCCCCTTCCAGCGAACTCAGCTCTATGCAATGAAATTATGCTGTCAATAATAACTAATTTTGCTTTATAATCATCAACATATTTACCTAGGTTCTTGACTATCAACTCTAGATGTGCACTGTTATAGACTTTACATACTGCAACATTTTTTAATGCATATAATGGGTCTACACTTCTTTCTCGGGCTATCTGCTCTAACCTTTCAGGTCTAAATGTACCTTCAGTGTCGACATATATTACACCACTGTTGAGTCCACCTGATTCTACTGGTTGTCCAGCGGTTATACATAGAGTGTGACAGATCTGTGATTTCCCCGATCCGAATTCTCCATAAAATTCCGTAACTGCTTGGGTTTCTATTCCTCCCAGAAAAAGCTCATCTAAAACTCCTGAACCAGTAGAACATCTTAATAACGATCTTCTTTTCCTAAGCGCGACTTCGGCTGTAATGAATTCTTTCTCTAAAATATTTGATTCTCTTAATAGCTTTTGTGCGGCCATTATGAATGATGCAGCGCTATCCTTTGTGGAATTAATATCTACAGCTAGGTCTTCAACAGCAGCCACTGCTAAATCCATAACTGACAAAATTCCAGCCTCCCGCAACTTCTTAGTAGCAGATGGACCTATACCTTCAATATCTTGAATTTCCAGATCTAGAAGTTCTGTCGTACCGGCCAACTCGGTAGCTACTGTCTTTGATGATTCTTCATCCTCATCAACGTTAATTCTCGTCTCTGAGGAAAAATCTTCTGGAACTTTGTCATCAGAACTGACTATATTGTCTGCTTTATCTTTCTTGGACGTATTGTCCATTTCTACCTCACTGTGGTTGGTTGAATAACTTACCGATTTTTTATCGCCCATTTTATAAATGAAGTTAAGTTTCAATGCATTTAAGACTTAGGGCACCAATATGGGAGCGGGGGAGGGCATGCCTTTGTTTCATTTTATCTTTCGATCTGCCTGATTGACTACATAACAGTCTACACACTACAAACACCACGATTCAATTTCCTTATATCATATCTACATATAGGGTAAAAGTCGATAGTGTTACCATCAGAACTTTTAAGAGCTTGCACAATTGGAAATATCCAATGAATAGTTACTATTTTTTTGATCCTCGGCAAATAGGAGGGTCCTAAACTTCTCGAACAGGTTCATTAGCATTACGGACTTGATTTCAAAGTTGGTATCGACATAATATAGAAAGGAATTGATGTTAACAATGCAAGCATAATAAGAATAACATGATAAACTGAGCAATCAATTTAATGCTGACTAATCAATTTAATCGATTATTACAAACTGGAATTATTAGCATTACCTTAACTTGAAATTTGACGCTCATCGTGATGCTACTCTTTTTATTCTAAACCAAGAGATAGAATACATTATCGCCATATAGACTACCGAAGAGACAATTAGACTTGGAATTGTGGCCCCTATTTGTGGCAAATTTGGCATATAAATCGGCGACAAAGATGACAGAAGATAGTACACTAATACGCCTATCAACCATGCAACAAATGCAGGATAACCTATCTTGTTTGTATTCCTATCAAAAAGAGCATCATGACTGTAGTGAAATCGTTTTAGAATATAGTAATCAGATAATACTACTCCGAATAATGGAACAAACACTGCTCCTATCAGCAGGAGAAATGTTTGGTATTCTGCGATTGGAATGATGTTGGCCATTATAACACCAAATGCGGTAAATCCAATGATCAAAACTCTTTGATCAACTTTTGGAAATATATTCTGACTTGATACTGCGGCCGAATAAACGTCTGCGAACGTATTATCCGTTTCATCTACTATAAGTACCAGCATAAGGAAGCCAAATAGCATTGATTGGATCGCGCCAATTATCATAATAATATCAGATGTGCCTAGAAGGACACCACCTAAATAAAAAAGAACATTGGTCATCGCAAAACCTGTCACTGTCGCCTTAAAAGCGCTGTTACTATTTTTTGCGAATCTGTTGTAATCAGCAGCAAGTGGCATCCAAGACACAGGCATCGCTATCACTATATCAAGTGCAGTGAAGAAAGACATGCCATTACCATGAGTTGATAACAATATTGATAATTTGTCTGACAATAACAATGTAATAATAATTACAATTGATGATGCATAGACTGCCCATATCGCAAATTTTTCCAGCCATTGTCGAACAACGGCTAGAGGACCGATAAGTCCCAGAAGGGCTATAATTGAACCAAATATCATAGTCCAAATATAAAAAGGAATTATCTTGCCAACTAGCATATGAGCCGCAGTGGACATTATCGTTATCTCAAATATTGTCCATCCAACGAGCTGCAAGACATTTAATACTGCAGGAAGGTAGGAACCTCGAATACCAAATGACGGCCTCATGCTAACCAGTGAGGGGATTGCATTATCGCTACCAATTTTTCCGGCTAAAGCCAGTAGAATAGACCCTCCAACAGATCCTACTAAAATTGCAAGAAACGCATCTACGAAGCTTGCATCAGAAATAAATGAACCAGCAGAAAAAACTAACAATCCTACTCCTAGGCTGGACCAAAGAACAAAGAATTCCCTGCCTCTAAGTAACCTATTCTGGCGTGGTACTGGATCAATGCCCCACTGGACAGAATTCTTGATGAAATTCATATTATTGGACTTTCTATTCTAACTGAGGTAAATTAAATGGTATGTAAGTGTATGCCTCCATGCAAGAATAGCTGCTGTATTACTCACTCGCTCACTCGCTCACTCGAATATTCTATCCCATTACTAATATGTGAATACACATTATGTTTATGACTATAGTTTACTTCATAAATTACTGCGATGTTATCACATCATCGTAGAGTAAGATGTGCTGCAAGTAACTGTTCTTCGATTGCAAAATGTTAAATGCTATATCAAAACAATTATAATCCTAACAAAATATGCAAATTTGTATTCTATGCCATAATTCGTATAATAAAAATGATATCAATCTGGAACAAAAAATTGTGAATGACGAGAATTTTTGTGGTAAATGTTGGCAAGAATTTATGAATGAGTAAATGAAATATGTTTTGTTTCCGTATTAAGTATACTCTTTAATCTGAAGTTCTTTCGATCCAAGTTTGAAAACAGGACCTAGTATAATTTTGGTCAGTTACAATGCATTCCATTTCTTTTTCTTGGTTTCATATTCTTCCCTAGAATATCTCACAGTGGCTGGATGTCCCATTACGACCGTTTCTGGTGGCACATCTTTAGTTACTACAGAACCCATTCCAATCACGCTATTTCGACCAACATGAACTCCTGGTTTGAAGACAGATCTCCCACCGATAATTGCACCATCTTCCACAGTAACACCAATCATTTTTGGACTCATTGGATAGGGATCATTGGTAAAAGCCGCACATGGACCTATGAACACATTTTTTCCTATGACAGTCAGTGGAGGAATATACACAGAACCTTCGATTCTAGTATTATCGCCAATCTTGACATTGTAGTCAATGTGAACTAGCGATCCGATTGACACATTATCCCCGATTTCCGTATTATCTCCTATGTAACTAAAATGCCATATCTTTACATTTTTGCCAATTTTTGCAGCTTTTGAAATATAGTTAGTTACTCCAGCAGAAGAATTATTCTTTTGAAAACTCATTCTATCCTACTCACTTCCTGCTTTACAAATGCCACGGGTTTCCATATTTAATAATTTTATCTGGTATCTGCTCATGCCAGGTCTTTAGAAATTCAATATCTTTTTCCTTCTCACGTAGTTCATCAGGCAACATTACAGGTATTTCGTCCATGATGGGATAGAACCTTGAACATTTAGAACAGAATAATACACCTTCCTTTATTATAGATTCGTTGACACTGGGGTCACTAACAGTATTGATTTCGTATAATTCCAATGGATAATGCTTGTCAATTGGGCAAGCAAGTATGTCAAGTAGGGATTTCCTCATAATCTATTTCAGATCCATATAGATGGGAGATCCAGTGTTACTACTCAAAAGTGCGGCCTCTGCAACTCTAGTAACATTTGTTGCGTCCTCAGCAGTTACTAAAGGTTTATTTCTTTTTCCTTTTATAGCTTCAATAAAACTTGACAACTCTAAGGTCAATGGTTCTTGAAATTTATGACGTCTTGGAATTATTGTAGATTCTGCCTGTTCAATTTTTATGTCTTGAGTAAGGAAATCCCCACTGATTATTCCTTCGGTACAAACTGCCGAAAATGTTCGAACTTTCTGAGGAGTAATCCAATTTGAAGCGATTATTGCAACTTTTTGTTCGTCAAATCCTAGCATTATTGTGGCGAAGTCCTCATAAGAGTGAAATTTTTTGCCGGCCCTAGCAAAAACCATTTTTGGTCCACGGCCAAACAGAAACATTGCGGTGTCTATGTCATGGACAGAGGTATCATATATGACTCCTACATCTTTAATGTGAACTGGCATTCTATTCTCTCTATGAAATTCCATCATTAAAAGGTCTCCGTAATTTTTCTCTTGGATTATTCTTTTCAGGTCTTGAACAGCGGGATTAAATCTTTCAACGTAGCCACACGTCAATATCACTTTATTCTTCTTTGCCATCGCTACAATATCCTCACACTCTACGGATGAGAACGATAAGGGTTTTTCAACAAAAACATGACAACCGCTTTCTATAACCTTTCTCGCAACATCACGATGGGTTTTGGTAGGAGTACAGACCAAACAAGCATCTAGACCTCTTTCATTAGTAAGAAGGTCATCAATCGATGAATAAGACTTTGTGTTATACATAGTTGCTATTTCTTTTGCTCTTTCAACCGACACATCGCAAACCGCTGCCAGTGCCCCAAGATCATGAAGAACTCTTGCATGATTTTTACCCCAACCACCTATGCCTATTACAGCAATTCTTGAATGAACGTTATTACTCACACTTTCTACCATACTCGTGTTAACCAATCCATATACTTCTTTATCTTGCCAGATACTAGCTTCTCATATTTTTCTCTGATGCTTCTTGTGACTATGCCCTCTTTACCACTCCCTACGTCATGTCCATCAATCTTTGTAATGGCTACTATTTCAGCCGCAGTTCCAGTTAGGAATAGTTCGTCTGCTAGATACAATTCTGTCCTTGAGATGGGTCTTTCTATAATTTCATACCCCATTTCCTTGGCAATTGAGATAGTAGTATCTCTCGTTATTCCCTCGAGTATAGAATCAGACGTCTGGGGTGTGTAGATTACGCTATTCCTTACAAGAAAGATATTTTCACCCGATGCCTCGCTTACGTTTCCGTTTCTATCGAGTAAGATGGATTCGTCAAATCCAATGCGTTTGCTTTCTTGCGTTGCAAGGATTGAGTTCAAATAGTTGCCTGCAGCTTTTGCCATTGGCGGAGTAGAGTCACCATCAATTCGTCTCCATGTAGAGACGCATGCAGAAATTCCTTCAACTTTGAAGTATTTGGCAAATGGAAATATTATGATAGTTGTATGCGTTGGTGAATCCTTGGTTACGTTGAGATCTATTCCATGAACACCTACGAATGTGAGAGGACGTATGTAACACGACTCTTTTATCGACGTCTTTTTAATCAATTCTACAGTGGCATTACAGAGATCTTCAATGGAATATTTTATTGAGATTGAATAAACACCGGCGGATCTATGAAGTCTCTGCATATGATCCTTAAGCCTGAAGATAAACAGATTGTTATCGGTAGCATATGCACGTATACCCTCGAAAACCGCAGTCCCATAGTGTAATGCGTGAGTCATAACTGGTACTTTTGCCTCTTCCCATTTTACATAATCACCATCAAACCAGACCAGTTCTGCACCTTTCGTCTTCATAAAAGGCAAGTCGATGATTGCATTATAAAAATCTTCAAAAATGAACTATACCGTCGACAGGAAATTTCATTCCTATTATCTTTATAGTCCTGTCCGGCATTTGTGCAAATCGTTCGATTATATGCCAGCTCTGCTTAATCACATCCACTACCCTTTCAGGAACTAGATCACTCCACAGGGGGCTAGTCTGTGTTTGTCCAGTGCCTCCTCTCATCTTTGATAAAGCTTCATTATACATCAATTCCTTTACTTTTGAAGCAGAAATTTCCAGCCTTCTTGACTTGATGGGATGTAGGTTGTACATACGTAAGGCTATCCTCTCTGCGGTATCGCCCGTATAAGAGATGAACAGTCTTTCCTTTACATTTCCGAGTATCTGTTTTCGTAGCGTCCATGAATATGGTGAAAGAAAAGGAGGGAGATACCTAATGTATGGTGATACAAAAGAGTAGTCTGGAAGAACTTTGACATTATCAAATTTGTCGAATAATCTTCCTAACATTGCTTTTCTAATTTCATAGGAGAATGGAAATGTTCTTGTGTTAATTTCATTCCCGCTTTTAAAAAAAATTACTGGGTAAACATAGACGTTATTGTATTGATTAGCGAGATTCGTAATAATGCTTTCGTGTGCCCTAGTGACAGGATTTAGATGAGCCAGATAGAGCGCGGCAATTTTTTCCAAGTATCAATTATACAACTATTTGACGTATATATCAACAAAAAGTGTAGGAGACTTAGGCCTTCTTTACCTCAATTTCAATTGTTGAAACGTTGCGTGTTCGGCCGTCCTCTGCCTGTACTGTTTCAGAGCCTATACGGACATCGCCTATTTTGTAACCTGCATTCTCCATTCGTTTCAGAATTATCTGTGAGACGTCTACTGCTCTTCCAATGCTTAAACCCCGTGCCTTAATAGTAACCGATGGTTGGTTTGCCAGTTGTATAAGAGTGGATGTGACATAAGCCATCAGAGGTTTCTTGCCAATGTATATAGAATCGCGTGGTCCATCTCTTTGTTGTGCTTGAGCATTCTGTTGTGATTCTGCTTCAGACATAAAAGGTCATAATCCAAAGGATAATTTAAATCTAAAAGCAGTTTAATGCAACTAAATCTTCATCCATGGCGACAATTTGATTAGTCATGGCTTGCCTGGAACAATATATTGCAGTAACACAATATACTTCGAGATATTCGGCCTAATTTCTTCGATGTTTAGAGGAGATTTCTCATAGCTCCTTGTTAATATAATTCCAATTCTTACAAGCTTTTCTAATTTTCTTATTGATCCTTTATAATAAGTAATCCTCCTCAAGAGGTCTTCGTTGCAAGGTCCTCACTCATCAAATCTAATAATTCAGTGTTATGATGCATGACAGCTTAGTAGCTAACTGACCAGCCATAATACTTTCAGATTTTGGAGCCTCCCTCCCCCTTTCGGGTTTGCATGATTATATTTTGATAACGACATGGAAGGATATATGGAATCAACAACATTTCATACACAAATGGA